>VEQU01000062.1 GCA_018883075.1 Mycobacterium sp. | reverse complement strand
GTGCTGCAGTCCGGGCAGCGCCCCTGCCGCGACATCGGTCTGCTCCAGCGTCACCGGCAGGTCCGCGAACACCTCCCGCACGTGTGCCAGGGCGGCATCGGGGCTGCGGTCGGGAGCGAAGCGGAAATTCAGGGTCACCGACGCCGCGTCGGGGATGACGTTGCCGGCCACCCCACCGTCCACATGCACCGCCGAGAGACCTTCGCGGTAGGTGCATCCGTCGATGTCCACAACGCGGCCCTCGTAGCGGTCCAGCCTCTCGAGCACGGGCGCCAGTTTGTGGATGGCGTTGTCGCCCAACCAGCTTCGCGCCGAATGTGCGCGGGTGCCGGCCGCCGACACCACCGCCCGCAGGGTGCCCTGACAGCCGGCTTCGATGTAACCGCCGGATGGCTCGCCGAGGATCGCGACATCGGCGCGCAACCAGTCCGGTAGTTGCCGCTCGATGCGGCCCAGTCCGTTGGCGCTCGCCTCGATCTCCTCGCAGTCGTAGAGGATGAGCGTGACGTCGTGCACCGGTTCGGCGACGGTGGCGGCCAGGTGTAGGAACACCGCATCGCCGGACTTCATGTCCGAGGTGCCGCAGCCGTAGATGTGGTCGGTATCCCTGGTGGCGGGCACATTGCCGGCGATCGGCACGGTATCGAGATGTCCGGCCAGCACCACCCGGGACGGCCGGCCGAGGTTGGTGCGGGCCAGCACCGCGTCGCCGTTGCGGATCACCTCGTAAGAGGTCTGCTCACGCAGGGCGGCCTCCACCTCGTCGGCGATCCGCTTCTCCTGCCGCGACTCACTGGGAATGTCGACGAGGGCCGCTGTCAGCTCCAC
The DNA here is from genome assembly GCA_018883075.1 of Mycobacterium sp. Lineage (GTDB taxonomy): Bacteria > Actinomycetota > Actinomycetes > Mycobacteriales > Mycobacteriaceae > Mycobacterium. Next base: position 12,227 of record VEQU01000062.1, on the reverse strand, counting down.
CGGGTCGGTCGTGAGGTCCAGCACAACTGTTCAGGCTAGTACCGCGACCAATAGGGTGGAGCACCGTGACTGCTGCTGCGGGTTTCGGACTGGCCACCATCGCCGGCGACGGCACCGTTCTCGACGCCTGGTTCCCGTCTCCGGAACTGGGCGCCTACAGCCCCTCGGGGACAACCCGGATCGCCGCCACAGACACCCCCGCCGACCTGGCCGCGCTGGTTGGCCCGGACCCCGACCGCGGGGTGGACGTCGTCGCGATCCGCACCGTGACAGTGCTCACCGACAAGCCCGCCGACACGTTCGACGCCTACCTGCGTCTACACCTCATCTCGCACCGGTTGATCGAACCGCACGGCTGCAGCCTCGACGGTGTGTTCGGGGCCCTGACCAACGTGGTGTGGACCAACTACGGTCCGTGCCCCATCGACGGTTTCGAGGAGGTGCGGCTGCGGCTGCGCCGCCGCGGGCCGGTGACGGTGTACGGCGTGGACAAATTCCCGCGCATGGTCGACTACGTGGTCCCCACCGGCGTGCGGATCGCCGACGCCGATCGGGTGCGCCTGGGCGCGCACCTGGCGCCGGGCACCACCGTCATGCACGAGGGCTTCGTCAACTTCAACGCCGGCACACTCGGCGCATCCATGGTCGAGGGCCGCATCTCGGCGGGAGTGGTGGTCGGCGACGGCTCGGACGTCGGCGGGGGCGCGTCGATCATGGGCACGCTGTCCGGCGGGGGCACGGAGGTGATCACGGTGGGCCGGCGCTGCCTGCTGGGCGCGAACTCCGGGCTGGGCATCTCACTGGGTGACGACTGTGTCATCGAAGCCGGCCTGTACGTGACGGCGGGTACCAAGGTCACCATGGCCGACGGCACCACCGCGAAGGCCCGCGAGCTGTCCGGGGCGAACAACCTTCTGTTCCGGCGCAACTCGGTGACCGGTGCGGTCGAGGTGGTTCGGCGCGACGGCACCGGGATCACCCTCAACGAGGCGCTGCACGCCAACTAGCCCGTTTTTTCCGCGACTGTGCGGTTTCGCACGCGAAACGCCGCGGGGGCGGGGAAATCCGCACAGTCGCGCAGATCAGGGGGCAGGAGTCGCGCCAGATCAGGGGCAGGAGATGCGCCGGATACGGACGCTAGAGGAGTTCCTTTTTGAGCACCTTGCCCATGGCGTTGCGCGGCAGCCGTTCGACGACACGCACTTCGCGCGGCCGCTTGTGCACCGACAGCTGCTCTGCCACATAGTCGATGAGCTCGGCGGGGGCCGCATCCCCGACGACATAGGCGACGATCCGCTGGCCGAGGTCCTCGTCGGGTACTCCGATGACGGCCGCCTCGGAAACACCGGGATGGCCCAGCAGCGCGGTCTCGATCTCGCCGGCTCCGACCCGGTAGCCGCCGGACTTGATCAGGTCGACCGATTCCCGGCCGACGATGCGATGCATGCCGCCGCTGTCGATGACCGCCGCATCCCCGGTGCGGTACCAGCCATCGGGTTCGAAGGACTCCGCGGTGGCGTCCGGACGGTTGAGATATCCGTCGAAGATCGTCGGGGTCGACACCTGAAGGCTGCCAATGGTTTCCCCATCGTGCGGCACGGGCGAGCCGTCCTCGGCGACCAGGCGGGTGCGCATACCGTCCAGCGGCAGGCCGACCGAGCCGGGACGACGTTCGCCGGCGGCGCGGGTGCTGAGGGTGATCAGCGTCTCGGAGCAGCCGTAGCGCTCCACCGGCGCATGGCCCGTCAGTTCCTCCAGCGCGCAAAAGACCGGCACCGGCAGGGCTGCGCTGCCGGAAACCAGCAGCCGCGCACCGGCCAGTGCGCGCGCCGACGGCGGATCGGCGACCACCCGCGACCACACCGTCGGTACCCCGAAGTACAGCGTTCCGGCCGCCTCCGCATAGGCCTGCGGGGTGGGCCTTCCGGTGTGCACGAACCGGCTTCCCACCCGCAGCGCACCCAGCAGGCCGAGCACCAGCCCGTGCACATGGAACAGCGGCAGGCCGTGCACCAGAACGTCGTCCTCGCTCCACTGCCAGGCCCCCGCCAGGGCGTCGATATCGGCCGCGATCGCGCCGCGGCTGACCACCACGCCCTTGGGCGGGCCGGTGGTTCCCGAGGTGTAAATGATCATCGCCGTCGCCCCCGGATCGGGCTCTAGGTAGCGATGCCACGATCGGGCGTGCAGTCGCACCGGCACGTGCGGCAGGCCGCCGGTGTCGACGGGCTGCTCGCCGAGCCACCCCTGGGCTCCCGAGTCGGTGAGGATGTGGGTTCGCTCGGCGACGCCGACGTCGGCCGGCACCGGCACCACCGGCACCCCCGCGATGAGGCAGCCGGTGACGGCCAGCACGGTGGCCGGCGTCGGGGTCGCCAGGACGGCGATCCGGGCGGCTCCGCCGACCCGCTCGGCCACCGACGTCGCAGCGCCCACCAGATCGCTGCGGGACAGCGTCATCCCGCCGATGCGAACGGCATCGCCAATGTCCGCGCCGGCCGCCACGGCGGACGGGTTCAGCGAGGTCAGCAGCACTCTGGGAGGTTACCGTGCCCGGCGCGTCGTGTTACAGATGCGACGGGTGAGGTTTCACCGCGGCTACCCTGGCCCTATGCGGGGTGCGATCACGGGTGCGGCGGCATGGGTGGTGGCCGGGGTGGTGACGACGCTCGTCGCCGCCCTGGGCGTGGCGCCCGCCGCCGGGGCAGCGCCGCAACCCTGGAACGGCCGCTACCAGATGGTCACCTATGCGTCGCAGAAGGCCGGCACCAGCCCGGCCGCCCGCCAGCGCGAGAGCGACTTCAGCGCCACCTTCACCCTTGCCACGGCCTGCTCGGGCACCCGGTGCGTGGCCACGGTGGTCGACGGCCCGCCGCCGGGAAATCCGACCGTCCCCAACCCGGCCCGGTACGCCTGGAACGGATCGGAGTGGACCACCAGCTACGACTGGCTCTGGGACTGCTTGCTGGGCGAGGGCAACCAGAAGCAGTGGGCGCGTGCGACGTCGTGGTCGTTCTACGCGCCGCAGCCGGACGGATCGCTGCGCGGGACCTGGCACACCGACATCGCCGAGGGTGCGTGCCGCGGCAGCGTCGTGATGCCGGTCGCGGCGTTCCCCGCCTGACCTAACCCGCGCTAAGCCGCTCGGCCGCAGCCGCGATGCGCTCGTCGGTCGCGGTCATCGCGACCCGGACGTGGCGCGCACCGGCCGGGCCGTAGAACTCACCGGGCGCCACCAGGATGCCGCGCCGCGCCAGCCAGTCGACGGTCTCGCGGCATCCCTCGCCGCGGGTGGCCCACAGGTACAGCCCCGCCTGCGAGTGTTCGACAGTGAAACCCGCCGACCGGAACGCCGCGAGCAGGACCTCGCGCCGGCGCGCGTACCGCTCACGCTGCAGCACCTCGTGCTCGTCGTCATCGAGGGCGGCCACCATCGCGGCCTGCACGGGGTAGGGCACCATCATCCCGGCGTGCTTGCGCACCGCGAGCAACTCGGCGACCAGTTCGGCGTCGCCGGCCACGAAGCCGGCCCGGTAGCCGGCCATCGAGGAACTCTTCGACAGCGAGTGGATGGCGAGCAGCCCGGTGTGGTCGCCGTCACTGACCGCAGGATGCAGAACCGACACGGGTTGCTCGTCCCAGCCCAGGCCGAGGTAGCACTCGTCGGACGCCACCACCGCACCCCGCCCGCGGGCCCAACTCAGCACCTTGCGCATGTGCTCGACGCCCAGCACCCGGCCGGTGGGGTTGCTCGGCGAGTTGAGGTAGACCAGCGCCGGGTCCCGCGGGCCCACCTGCGTCAGCGAGTCCGCGGCCAGAACCTGCGCGCCGGTCAGCCGCGCACCGACCTCGTAGGTCGGGTAGGCCAGTTCGGGCACCACCACCGTGTCGTGCCCGCCCAGGCCCAGCAGGGTGGGCAGCCAGGCGATGAACTCCTTGGTTCCGATCACTGGCAGCACAGCATGCTCGGCCAGTCCGGTGACCCCGTAGCGGCGTTCCAGGGCGGCCGCGGCGCTGGCCCGCAGTTGCGGCGTGCCCGCTGTCAGGGGGTAGCCGGGCGATCCGGCCGCGGCCGCGAGCGCCTGCTGGATCACCGGTGCCACCGGGTCGACCGGGGTGCCCACCGACAGGTCGACGATTCCGTCGGGGTGGGAGCGGGCCGCCGCCGAAGCGTCGGTCAGGGTGTCCCAGGGAAAAACCGGCAGCGACTCCGATACCCGCCGGCGCGGGGAACGCGTCAGTCCTCGCCCTTGGGCGGCAGGTCCTTGACCACCTGCGGATCGTTCTCGGTCATCCCGACCTTCGAGGCACCGCCCGGTGATCCGAGCTCGGCGAAGAAGTCGGCGTTGATCTGGGTGTACTGCGACCACTGCTCGGGGACGTCGTCCTCGTAGTAGATGGCCTCAACGGGGCAGACCGGCTCGCAGGCCCCACAGTCCACGCACTCGTCGGGATGGATGAAGAGCATCCGGGCGCCCTCGTAGATGCAATCGACGGGACATTCCTCGATGCAGGCCTTGTCCTTGATGTCGACGCAGGGTTCAGCAATCGTGTACGTCACGAAGGTTCTCCTCGATGTCCTCTTCGTCATGCGGGCGGGGCAGTCGATTGCCCAGTATCCGATGCCTGGCTCTCGATCGCCGGATCAGTCTGCCCTAAGTCCCTCTATCGCTAGTGATACTAGCCCGGCGGTGCCGCCCTCAGGCCGCCCGCGTCGCGTATGTGGTAGTCCGCTGGCGGGCCTGCCGCCCGATCCCCTCGGCGATGGCGACCAGTTCGGCGACGGTTTTGGCCGAGCCGTGCTCGGAGCCGGCCATCCGGGAGATGGTCTCCTCCATCAGCGTTCCACCCAGATCGTTGGCGCCGCCGCACAGCATCACCTGGCTGCGCTGCACGCCGAGTTTCACCCAGCTGGTCTGAATCTGGGAGATCCGCCCGTGCAGCATGATCCGCGCCAGCGCGTGCACCGCGCGGTTGTCCCGGTGGGTCGGACCCGGCCGGGCGGCCCCGGCAAGATAGAGCGGGGAGGAGTGGTGCACGAAGGGCAGCGGGACGAACTCGGTGAACCCGCCCGTGCGATCCTGGATGCCACGCAACACGTTCATGTGCGCGACCCAGTGCTGCGGGGAGTCGACGTGGCCGTACATCATCGTCGACGAGGACCGCAGGCCCACATCGTGTGCAGTGCTGATGATCTCCACCCACAATGAGGTGGGCAGCTTGCCCTTCGTGAGCACCCAGCGGACCTCGTCGTCGAGGATCTCGGCGGCGGTGCCGGGGATGGTGTCCAGCCCGGCCTCACGCAGACCCACCAACCATTCCCGGATACTGATCCCGCTTCGGGTGGCACCGTTGGCGATCTCCATAGGAGAGAACGCGTGCACATGCATTGACGGCACCCGACCCTTGACGGCACGAACCAGGTCCGCGTAACCGGTGACCGGAAGCTCCGGATCAATACCGCCCTGCATACAGACCTCGGTGGCCCCGGCGACATGGGCTTCCCACGCCCGGTCGGCGACCTCGGACACCGACAGCGAGAAAGCATCCGCGTCGTCCTTGCGCTGGGCGAAGGCACAGAATCGGCAGCCCGTGTAGCAGATGTTGGTGAAATTGATGTTCCGGTTCACCACGTAGGTGACATCGTCGCCGACGACATCTCGCCGAATCGAATCAGCCAGTGCGGCAACGGCATCCAACGCCGGGCCGTCCGCACACGCCAGGGCCAGATATTCGTCATCGCTGCAGCCGGCCGGATCGCGCTCGGCGGAGCGCAGCGCCGCCGCCACGTCGGTGTCGATGCGCTGCGGCGAGCGCGCCTGCAGATCGCCGGCACGGCTGCGGATCGACTCCCAGTCGCCGAATGCGCTGCCGAGGTCGCTGCGTGCCGCGCTGCGGCGGCCCTCCGCGTCGATCGCGGTGTGCAGGTCGGTGCGGCCCAAGGACTGCTGGGCCTCGTCAGGTTCCTGCCACGGCCGCCCCACCGGATTGATGTCGCGGGCGAATCCGGTGTCCGGGTCGGCAAGTGCCGCCACGTGCCCGGCCACCCGGGGGTCGATCCACGCGGCGCCGCCGTCGACGTACTTCGGCTGCGCGGTGAGCCGCTGCACCAACTCGTAACCGGCCTGTGCGGTCACCTCGGTGAGTTCGACGAGAGCAGGCCAGGGGCGTTCGGGGTTCACATGGTCGGGTGTCAGTGGCGACACCCCGCCCCAGTCGTCCACTCCGGCGCCGAGCAGGGCCAGACACTGCTGACGGGACACCAGGTTCGGGGGGGCCTGGATGCGCATGTCGGGTCCCAGGACCAGACGGGCGACGGCGACGGTGGCGAGGAAGTCGTCGAAGTCGGCGTCGGGGGCCGATGCCATGGCGGTGTCGTCCTTGGCCCGGAAGTTCTGCACGATCACTTCCTGGATGTGGCCGAACTCCTTGTGCAACCGGCGGATCGCGTGCAGGGTGTCGGCCCGCTCCTCGAGCGTCTCACCGATGCCGACCAGCAACCCGGTGGTGAACGGGATGGCCAGCCGTCCGGCATCGGTCAGCGCCCGCAGGCGTACCGCGGGGTCCTTGTCCGGGCTGCCGTAGTGCGCCAGACCCCGCGTCTCGAACAACCTGCGCGAGGTGGTCTCCAGCATCATGCCCATCGACGGCGCCACAGGCTTGAGCCGCGACATCTCCGCCCAGCTCATGACGCCGGGATTGAGGTGCGGCAGCAGGCCGGTCTCCTCGAGCACCCGGATCGCCATAGCCCGCACGTAGTCCAGGGTCGAGTCGTAGCCCCGTTCGCCCAGCCATTGGGCGGCCTGCGGCCAGCGGTCCTCAGGACGGTCACCGAGGGTGAAAAGCGCTTCCTTACAACCCAGTTCGGCACCGCGCGCGGCGAGGGCGACGATCTCATCGGGCTCGAGGTACATCCCGCGTCCCTGTGCGCGCAGCTTGCCGGGCACGGTCACGAAGGTGCAGTAGTGGCAGGTGTCACGGCACAGATGGGTCACCGGGACGAAGACCTTGCGCGAGTAGGACACCGGTAGCCCGCCGCCCGGCCCGCGCCTGCCCGCCGACGCCAGTCCCGCGTCGCGGACCCGGCCCGCGCTGGCGCACAGATCGGCAAGATCGCCGTCGCGGGCGGTCATGGCGACCGCGGCCTCGTCGAAGTTGAGCATCACCCCGTCTCGCGCGCGACGCAGCACGCGCCGCAGAGCCGAGGCGGGGGCCGACATGAGCCCAAGGTTAGCCCGGCGGCCCCCCGCTGATGACCTCGCACCCGCCGCCGGTCAGCTAGTACACTCGCAGCGGTCCAGCAGCAAACGAATGAGGTGTTCGATGACCGGCAACGCCGTGGTATCCGTCCGATCCCTGCTGGCCGTCGCCGTATCCGCGACAGCGGTAGCTGCACCGACTTTCGCCCCCACCCCATCGGCGGCAACGCTGGCCGGTGCACTTTCCCCGGCGGTGGCGCTACGGGCCGCGGTGGAACCACTCCTCGACCCGGTGACCATCGCCGCCGCCGAGGAATTCACGCCGAGCGTCTGTTGCAGCAACCCGAGCGACGATCCGGTGCCCACTGCCCTCACCGGCGCCGGCAACGTGATCATCAACGCCTATGACGCGCTGGAGCCCTGGGTGGCCTACGGCTTCGAACTGGCCGATTACGCGCTGAGCTTCGTACCGGGACTGTGGTGGATCGCCCCGGCCATCGACCTCGCCTACTTCAGCATCGAACCGCTGGTCCAGGCCGGCGTGTACAGCTTCGGCTACCTCCTCGACGGGCAGTTCGCTGACATCGGGCCCACGCTCATGCTCGGCGTCCAGGAGGCGGTGAACAACTTCGTCTTCTTCGGCATCGCCTGGATCGGTTCGCTGATCCCGCTGCCCCCGCTGCCCCCGTTCCCACCGGTGCCGCCGTTCGGGGGAGCCGCCGTGTCGGCGCCCGCGCATACCGTCGGCAGGGGAACCGCGGTGCCCGCCGCCGCCAGCGCCGCGACGGTGTCCGTCGAGGACACCGATCCGGCCGTGTCTTCCCCTTCGCTTTCCTCGGCCGACAATTCCGCAACAGAAGAAGAGGTTCAGACGGAGCCGGATGCCACGCAGGCGCCCCGAACCGTCAAGAGCATCGCCGGTCACGCTACATCACGTTCTCAGTCCCGCCCGGCCGCCGCCCCGGCGCCGGCCGCGGCTACGGCGAGCATCGACTCCGACGGGACCGCCGAGCCGCAGAAGACCCGCTCCAAGGCGACGGCGCGCAGCAGCCGCTAGACGATCCGACGGAGCATCAGGACGGGCGGCAGGCAGCCCAGGGTCAGCAGAATCAGCACGGAGAAGGCCATCACCCCCTGGCCACCGAAGATGACATCGCCGCCCGGACCGCCGAGTGTGAACGCCGCCACGGTCGCCAGCCACGTCCACAACGGAAGCGCGGCAAGGTTTTTCGACGTAGTCCACTGGGCGGCCGCCCACACCAGGGCGCCGTTGAGCAGACCGCATAGCAGGGCGCTCACCGGCAGCGGAACACCGCCGAGAAATGTAGGCAGCAGCAACGCGCCGGCCACAGCCGACAGCACCCCGTCGACGGCGAGCAGTGTCAGTACGGCGACGGAGCGTCCGTCCCGCACCTCACTTGCACAAATCGGCGACTGAATTCAGCCCGGTGTCGGCCCGCGCGATCAAGTCCTTCTGAACCTGATCGGTCGACACCGCTCCACCGAGATAGTTCATGCCCAGCGACTGGAGATCGTTGGAGAACGCGGTGACGGCGTCGGCGAGTTCCTTCGGCGTCTTGGCGTCCAATTGCTGCAGCAGGTAGTCACCACCGGCGAGCAGAGCTTGGCGCGCATTGGTGGCCGCCAGCGGAGCCGGCAGCGGTTCGGGGCCGCCATTGGTCTGCAGTTTGACCGCCTTGGAGACGCTGTCGAACGCCGAGCAGACCCGGGCCTTGCTGTCGCCGGTGAGCGTCACGCCCGGCGCATGGTCCGAAGCGCTCTTGATCGCCCACAGCGACAGCACCGTGCCGACCGCACCAAGCAGCAGCGCCGCCGGTGCGATCCAACGGGGCAGCCCCTTGGGCTTCATGTAACTGTCCATGCTGAAGGGGGGTCTCGACTCGGGGGAGTTGGTATCGGGTTCGGTCATATCTCATTTCTCCTTTGCGAAAAATCTCCGGGTAATGGGGAGTTCTGAATCACTGCGCCACGCAGAGCACTTCGTCGAGGGTGGCGGTCTGCACCGGATTTCCCGGCCGCCAGGTGTTGAGCACGTGATCGGAGCGATCCACCTCGAACATCGCCGGACCGTTGATGATGGCGTTGGTCAGGACGTAACGTCCGGCACCTCGGGCGCGGCGCACCTGGCTCTCCTCGGCGCAGCGGCCGATGAGCGTGCTGGCGTCGCCGAAGTTGACGCCGACCTGGAACACCTGCGGTTCGGCGTTGAGCACGCCGATGAGCCGGGTGATCAGCGCTTCCGGGGCGAAGAACAGCCAGCCGCCCCACAGGTGCATCCAGTAGCGTCCGGACACGTTGGCCCTGATCTGGCGCATCTGCTCTCCGGGGTCGGCCGCGGCGGGCTCCGGAGCGAATTCGAGGAACGGGTACAGCGCCGTCAGCACCGAGCGGTCGGCTTCCGACAAACCGGCGTCGAGGACGAGGAAGCGCTCGATGAGGTGGCTATCGGTGCAGGTTCGGATGAACGAGTTCAGCAGTTCTTCGCACGCTGTGCGATCCGGGCCGGCAACGAGACTGAGCGTGATCTGCGCAGGACCGCCATGCTGCGGGCGGGGAATGTCCGCGGGGTACGCCCGAACGGTCTCCAGCAGGCGCGGCACCATCAGGTCGCGGTTGGCCTCGATGCGCTGGCGGTCTTGTTCGAGTAGATAGTCGAGCGCCACCAGCCGCCGTGAGATGTCGAACGCCTCCCCGGGACGGCCGATCCACGAGGCGCACACCGCCTGCTCGTCGAGCGCCCGCCACTGCTGCACCTCGGCGTTGACGAACAACACGTCGGTGGTCGGCGGCAGCTCGGCCGCGCGGGCGGCGAACAGATGTCCGAGCGGGTAGTCGCCGGCGATGCGGCAGTGCCGGGCCAAAGCGTGTAGCGCCTCGGCGCGGGTGGGCCGGTAGTTCCACGCCCTCAGGTAGGCGTCCTGCACCTCGGGCCACGGCTCGCCCAGCTTGGCCATCGCTTCGGCGACCCGGAACATGGAGTAGTACACCTCCTCCTCCCAGCCGCCCATCTCCACACGGTGCTGATCCCACTTCCTGGAGTTGGCGAAGTCGCCGTAGCAGAAATAGCTCTGCGCGAGGTAGAAGACCGTGCGGGCATCGTCGGGATGACGGCGGTGCTCGGCGAGCAGCACTTCGGCGTCCCGGAGATATTTGTCGGGATCGAGGTTGCGGCCACCGATACGGCGCGACAGGATGCGGTAGTCACCCTCGAGTTGGCCGACGGTGTGCGGTGAGTCGCACACCGCCAGTTCGTGCAACACACCCTGGTAGCGCCACGGCACCCCGTCGCGGAACAGCTGGGGCCGCCAGTAGACCACGCCGTCGTCGATGCGCATGGTGTAGCCGTCATCGGTCAGCCGGCCGAAATCGGGTCTGCCGACCACCACGTCGTCAGCGTCCATCACCAAGATGTAGTCACAGTGGCCCTGCGCCAGCGCGATCGCCTCCGAGCGGTTATGGCCGAAGTCGCGCCACGGCCGCTCGTGCATCTCACCGGGAATGCCCAGCCGCTCCATGTGCTCGCGGATCACGTCCTGGGTTCCATCGGTCGATCCGGTGTCGACGATCACCCAGTAGGAGATGAACGGGGCGACCGACTCGATCATCTCGTGGATGACGTGCGCCTCGTTCTTGACGATGAGGTTGAGGCAGATCGTCGGCCGGCCGCTCACCCCCGCAACCACGCGCTGACTCTCCATCCGGTCGTTCGCCACCAGCGGTGGCCGCGGGCGCATCCCTGTGCGCGTCCCGACGGGAGAAAATACCATCCGGCCGGCAATGTGCTGGTCATCGAAGGTCCAGACCGGCAAGCAGATCGGTCTCCCAGCCGCGGGCGTCGAGCGGGCCGGGTTCGCCGGCGGCGAGCACGTAGTGCTCCTGGCCGAGCACCGGCAGGATCATGTTGTTGGACAGGGTGAAGGCCCGGCCCGTCGGCCCGAGTGTCATCTGGGTGACGTAGGCGGCCATCGCCGCGGTCTTGTCCGGCAGGTGCCCGGGTGCCTCGATCACCGCGGTGATCTCCTCGTCGCCGAAGCCGTAGGGCCCCTCCGGCGGCCACACCCAATCAGAGCGCACGTCGCTGGAATCCAGTGCGCCGATCGCGTCCCGGAACACGGAGGCCGAGGTGACGGTCCAATAGAACTTCGGGACCCGCCAGCGTCCGGCCGCCGACGCCAACGCCTCGACGGTCACGCGGTGCGCCTGGACGTGGTCGGGATGGCCGTATCCGCCACCCGGGTCATAGGTCACCACCACGTGCGGATGCAGTTCGGCGATGACATCGGCGAGCTGGGTGACGGCGGCGGAGTCGGCGTCGACGAACGGGGTTCGCCGCCGCGCGGGCGTACCCGGCATGCCCGAGTCACGCCACCGGCCGGCGCCACCGAGGAAGCGCGGCTCGCGTGCGCCGAGTCGATTCAGCGCCGCCGTCAACTCCCCGATGCGGTATCCCCCGAGCTGGTCGGCGTCGTCGACCGCAAGTTGTGCCCAGCGGTCACCGATGACCTCGCCCTCCTCACCGAGGGTGCACGTCAATACAGTCACCTCGGCACCGGCCGCCGCGTACCGGGCGATGGTCACACCGTTGTTGATCGTCTCGTCGTCGGGGTGCGCATGAACAAACAGCAGCCTCGCGGGCGTCTCGGTGTTCACGGCTTCTTCACCCAGTTGCCCGCGTCGCCGACGATGCCGACCGGGACGGCGCCGGTGAGACTGACGTTACCGACGCTGGGGCCGGCCGCGACGATCGTGGTGTCCTGCATGATCGGCAACACCGTGGCCATCGCCCACAATCGCGGTTCGACCGCCGCGATGACGTCGGTGACATCTCGGGACCCGGCGAGGGCGGCGTCGATATCGGGTTGAATCGCTCGGTCGCAGATACCGGTGAGGTTGGACGGAGCACGGACCAGTGGGGCGGCCTCGGGCGGCAGCTCCGATGTGGTGGCCGGCGGGTTGGCGACCGGGGGGCGCGGAGCGGGCGGAATCGGCGGGGTGGGCTCCACCGGG
>VEQU01000061.1 GCA_018883075.1 Mycobacterium sp. | reverse complement strand
GTGATCGACAACCTCAACACGGTGCTAGGCACCTTCGCCGAACGCGACGAGCAGTTCGCCGCCGGGCTGGACTCGCTGTCGCAACTCGTCGGAGGACTTGCCGAGCGCCGGAGTGAGATCACCACCAGCGCGGACTACCTGAACTCAGCGGCCTCCTCGGTGTCCGACCTTCTGGCCGGCGCCCGCGAGCCGATCTCCGACGTCGTGACGCAGACCGATCGGATGGCCGGACAGGTGCTGGCCGACCGCGAGTACATCGACGACCTGCTCAAGACGCTACCGGATGCCTATCAGATCCTGGCCCGCCAGGGACTCTACGGCGACTACTTCGGCTTCTATCTCTGCGACGCGATCATCAAACTCAACGGCAAGGGCGGCCAACCGGTGTTCGTCAAAGCCGCCGGCCAGGACAGCGGGCGGTGCACTCCGAAATGACGCTGCTGAAACCCCTGGCCGAACGCAACCGGGTGAGTGTGGGCCTGACCGGCATCGTGCTGGTGCTCGCACTGGTGATCGGCGCGTTCTCCTACGACAAGATCCCGGTGATCAGAGGAACCTCGGACTATTCGGCGTACTTCGCCGAAGCCGGCGGTATCAAGCCGGCCAGCGACGTGAGGGTGTCCGGAATGAGCGTCGGCCGGGTCTCCGACATCCGTCTCGACGGCAACCGGGTGCGCGTGGACTTCACCGTGCGAAACAACATCGAACTCGGTGACCGAACCGAGGCGGCGATCAAGACCGAAACCGTGCTCGGCACCAAGATGCTGGAACTGACACCCCGCGGCGAGGGCACGCTGTCGGGCCCGATCCCGTTGGAGCGCACCACATCGCCCTATGACCTGCCGTCAGCGCTGGGCGACCTGACCACCACAATCAGCGGACTCGACACCGTGCAACTGTCGCAGGCGCTGAGCACGCTGTCGGAGACCTTCACCGACACCCCACCGGCGTTGCGGACCGCACTGGAGGGCCTGACCCGCTTCTCCGACACGCTCAACACCCGCGACGCGAAACTGCGCGATCTGTTGGCCGACGCCAACAAGGTCACCGCGGTGCTGGCCAAGCGCAGCGATCAGATCGCCGCCCTAGTCGCCAATACCAACGCGCTGCTCGCCGAACTCCTCGCTCAACGTGACGCCGTCGACGCGTTGATGGTGAACCTCACCCGGGTCTCGCGCGAGATCTCCGGCCTCGTCGCCGACAACCGCGGCCGCCTCACACCCGCACTCGACAAACTCAACGGGGTACTCAACATCCTGGACGGGCGCAGGAACGAACTGCAGCGCACACTGTGGCTACTGCGCCGCTACGCGATGTCCTTCGGGGAGGTGCTGGGCTCGGGTCCGTTCTTCAAGGCGTCGGTGGTGAATCTCGTTCCCGGACAGTTCGCGCAACCCTTCATCGACGCCGCGTTCTCCGACCTCGGACTCGATCCCAACGTGCTGCTGCCCTCGCAATTGGTCGACCCGCCCACCGGACAACCCGGAACCCCGCCGCTGCCGGTGCCGTACCCGCGCACCGGCCAGGGCGGCGAACCGCACTTGACCCTTCCCGATGCGATCACCGGAAATCCCGGTGACCCCCGCTACCCCTACCGCGAACCGCTGCCCGCACCGCCGCCGGGCGGGCCTCCCCCGGGCCCCCCCGCGCTCGCCGGGCCGGAGGCACCCTGATGAGACGAACAGCCGGCGTGCGGCTGGCCACCGCGCTGACCCTCATCACCACGCTGGTGATCGCGAGCTCGATGGTGATCGGCGGCTGGCATGCCAAGCGCAACAGTTTCACCGCGTACTTCGCCAACACCAACGGCATCTACACCGGTGACGAGGTCCGCATCCTCGGGGTGGCGGTCGGCACCGTCGAGACGATCGAGCCGCAGCCGGCCGCGGCCAAGGTGACGTTCTCGGTGGACGGCCGCCACCCGGTGCCGGCCGACGTCCGCGCCGCAATTCTGTCCCCCTCGCTGGTCAGCGCGCGGGCCATCCAGCTGGTGCCGGCCTACTCAGGCGGACCCACGCTGGAGTCCGGGCAGGTGATCCCCCGGGAACGCACCGCGGTTCCGGTGGAGTGGGACGACTTCCGCGCCCAACTGGAGAAGCTCACCGACTCGCTGCAACCGGGCTCGCCCGGGGGCCCCAGCCCGCTCGGTGAGTTCGTCAGCACCGCCGCCGGCAATCTGCGCGGGCAGGGCGACACCGCACGACAGACCGTGCTGAAGCTGTCCCAGGCCGTCTCCGCGCTCGGCGACCACGCAGGAGACATCTTCTCCACGGTGCGCAACCTGCAACTGCTCGTCTCGGCACTGTCATCGAGTTCGGATCTGCTGGCCGACTTCAACACGAACCTGGCCGAGGTCTCCGGCGCGCTGTCCAACTCGCCCGGTGAGATTGCAGACGCCACCGCCGCGATCGACGGGGCATTGGGCGATCTACGCGAGTTCGTCGCCGACAATCGCGACGGGATCGGCCAGACCGTCGATCATCTCAGCTCGATCACCGGCGCGCTCAACGACAGCCGCGGCGACATCAAACAGGTGCTGCACATCGCGCCAACGGTGTTCGCGAACTTCACCAACATCTATCAGCCCGCGCAGAGCGCGATCTCCGGCATCCTGGCGCCGGTTAACTTCGCCGACACCGTCCAATTCCTCTGCGGGGCGATCCAGGCCGCCTCGCGCAAGGGATTCGAACAGTCCTCGAAGCTGTGCGTGCAGTATCTGGCCCCGATCATCAAGAATCGTCAGTACAATTACCCACCCCTGGGGACCAACCCGTTCGTCGGCGCCTCCGCACGCCCCGGCGAGATCACCTACAGCGAGGACCGGCTGCGGCCGAACCCGCCGCCACCGGTTGCGTCGAGCGACCCCTCGGAGGCGTTGGCCGAATTGCTGGCTCCCGGGGAGGCGGCACCGTGAGATGCCTGTGGGCGGCAGCCGTCGTGGCGTGCGTACTGGTGGTCCCGGGCTGCGGATGGCGCGGGCTGAATTCGCTGTCGCTTCCGGGAACCGAGGGCGACGGCGCCGGCGCCTACACGATCCAGGCGCAACTGCCCGACGTGGTGACCATTCAGCAGAACGCACGGGTGCGGGTCGGTGACGTCAACGTCGGCAACGTCACCAAGATCGACCTGCAGGACTGGCACGCGCTGGTGACCATGCGCATCAACGGCGACGTCCAGTTGCCGGCCAACAGCACCGCGATGGTGGGCCAGACCAGCCTGCTCGGCTCGTCGCATATCGAACTGGCGCCATCCGCCGGCGAGGCACCGCGCGGCAGGCTCGGCGACGGGTCGCTGATCCCATTGTCGGCGGCCGGCGGCTACCCGACCACCGAGCAGACTCTCGCCTCGGTGGCGGTCCTGCTCAACGGCGGCGGGCTGGGTCAGTTGCAGGAGATCAATCGAACCTTCGCCACCGCCCTGACCGGCCGCGAGGACCAGATGCGCAGCCTGCTCACCGAGTTGGACACCTTCATCACCGGACTCAACGCCCAGACCGACGACATCATCACCGCCACCGAGAACCTCAATGCGCTAGCCGGGCAGGTGGCATCCAACGCCGACGTCGTCGACACCGCGCTGCGAACCGTTCCGCAGGCACTGGCGGTGCTGGCCGACTCACGAAACAGACTCGCCGAAGCGATCACCGCACTGGGCCAGTTCAGCGCGATCGCCACCTCGACGGTCACCCAGAGCCGAGACACACTGGTGGCGAACCTGCGCAACCTCGCACCGGTGCTGCGCTCGCTGGCCGACGCCGGTCCGGCGCTGACCAAGGGACTCGACTTCCTGTCGACCTATCCGTGGGTGAAGAGCACCATCCCGAACTGGTTCCGCGGCGACTTCGCCAACATCACCCTGGTGATCGACCTGACCCTGAGCCGGCTGGACAGTGGCCTGTTCACCGGAACCCGCTGGGAGGGCAACCTCACCGAACTCGAGTTGCAGTGGGGCCGCACCATCGGGCAGATGCCGAGCCCTTACACCGCGGCCAACCCGCTGATCGCGCCGTACAACACCGGCGGATACCGATGATCCGGCTCTCCCGCACCGTCTGGACACAACTGGCGATCCTCGCCGCCGTCACCGTCATCGCCGGCGGGGTCATGCTGTTCGGGTTCGTCAAGATTCCCGCCCTGATCGGTATCGGGCGCTACACGGTGTTCGTCGACATGCAGGCGGGCGGAGGTCTCTACCCGACCTCGGTGGTGACCTATCGCGGTACCGAGATCGGCCGGGTCCGCTCCGTCGACGTCACCGCCACCGGGGTGCGAGCCGAGCTGACGCTGGACTCGGCGGTGAGGATTCCCGGCGCCGTGTCCGCGGCCGTCCACAGCCGCTCCGCGGTCGGCGAGCAGTTCCTCGAACTGACGCCGACCGATGACACCTCGCCGGCATTGGGCGACGGCGCGGTGATCCCCTCCACGAAGGTCACCATCCCCCCTGACATCGCCGAGCTGCTCGACGCCACCAACCGAACCCTCACCGTCATCCCCGCCGGCGATCTGCGTACCGTGGTCGACGAGGCCGACAAGGCTGTCAGCGGGCTCGGCGCGGAACTGTCCCGCATCGTCGACGGCTCAACCGCCCTGGCGATCGAAGCCGGGAAGAACCGCGACTCGATCACCACCCTGATAGACCAGTCACCGCCCGTACTGGAATCCCAAGTGCGGACCGCGGATTCAATAGCGGCCTGGGCCGCGCGTCTGGCGTCGATCACCGGACAGCTGAAGAGCCGGGATGAGGCCTTCGCCGGCCTGCTCAACCATGGCGCACCGGCGTTGCGGGACGGCCAGGCGCTGTTCGACCGGGTGGCGCCGGCGCTGCCGGTGCTGCTGGGCAACATGGTCAGCCTGGGCGAGATCGCGGTCACCTACCGTGACGCCATAGAGCAACTACTGGTGCTGTTCCCGCAGGGCACCGCGGTGATGTCGGCGATCGCCGCACCCAACGCGGGAACCAAGCAGGACTACCGCGGCATCTACCTCGACTTCAACCTCAATCTCAACCTGCCGCCGCCGTGCAACGCCGGCTTCCTCCCGGTCGATCAGCAACGCACCCCCGCCCAGGTGGATGCACCGCAACGTCCGTCCGGGGAGTTGTACTGCCGCGTGCCGCAGGACTCGTCGCTCAATGTGCGCGGCGTGCGCAACATCCCGTGCGCGGCCAATCCGGCCAAGCGTGCCCCCACGGTGGAGATGTGCGAGAGCGATGAGCAGTACGTACCGCTCAACGACGGCTGGAACTGGAAGGGCGATCCGAACGCGACGCTCTCAGGACAGGCGGTACCGCAGGAGAACCCGACGGCCAAGACCTGGCAGAGCATCGTGCTGCCGGCGGGCCGCTGATCAGGCCGCGAAGAGGTTTGACTCCCGATGAGCGCAGAGGTTCCCGTGCCGCGATCAAGGCGTGAAAGTAGTGGTCATGTCGGTCTTCGTTGACGTGGCGCCCCCGGAGGCTGCCAGTGAGCCGTCGGCGTCGGGCGGCTGGCCAGGCAGGGTGGGGCGGGCGGTACTGCCGTTCGCGTCTGTGCTGGTGTTCTTCGGAGCATGGCAGGCCGCCGCGGCGAGCGGACTGTGGAACCAGACCTTCGTGCCCTACCCGCAGACGGTGTGGCGAGCTTTCCTCGATGTGTCCACCGACCACGCCGGAACCCGCGGGTATGCCGGATACCTGCTGTGGGAGCACCTCTACATGACGCTTCGCCGGGTGCTGGCCGGGGTCGTGATCGGCGTCTCGATCGGGGTGTTACTTGGTCTGCTGATGGGTTCGATCGGATGGATACGCAGCATTCTCGAGCCGTGGCTGACCTTCCTGCGCGCCCTTCCCCCGCTGGCTTACTTCTTCCTGCTGATCATCTGGCTCGGCATCGACGAGGCACCCAAGGTCACCCTGCTCGCGCTGGCGGCACTGCCCCCCGCCGCCGTGGCGACCACAGCGGCCGTGGTGGCCGCACCCGTCACCCTGGTCGAGGCGGCACGCGCACTGGGTGCACCCAAGTTGAGTGTGATCACTGACATCGTGGTCCCATCGGCGCTGCCGGAAACCTTCACCGGGATCCGGCTCGCAGTCGGAATGGCGTATTCATCTGTGGTCGCCGCCGAGTTGTTCAACGGTATTCCCGGCGTAGGCGGCCTGGTCAAGGACGCCAGCAACTACAACAACACCCCCGTGGTGCTGGTCGGCATCTTCGCCATCGGCATCTCCGGCCTGATCATCGACGGCCTGCTCCGCGCAATCGAACGCCGTGCCGTCCCTTGGAGAGGAAAAGCATGAAATTCACCACGCTCACCGCCGTTCTCACGAACGTTATCGCCGCCGCAGTCCTATCCGGTTGCTCGGTCGATCAGTCAAAGCCGGATGCCACCAAGCCGACGATCCGCATCGCCTACCAAACCTTCCCCAGCGGTGATCTGATCGTGAAGAACAACCGGTGGCTAGAAGAGGCCCTGCCCGAATACAACATCAAGTGGACGAAGTTCGACTCCGGCGCCGATGTCAACACAGCGTTCATCGCCAAACAGGTCGACTTCGGCGCGCTGGGCTCCAGCCCCGTGGCGCGCGGGCTGTCCGCACCGCTGAACATCCCCTACAGCGTGGCGTTCATCCTCGATGTCGCCGGTGACAATGAGGCTCTCGTCGCACGCAACGGCTCCGGAATCACTTCGATCGCCGACTTGAGGGGCAAGCGGGTAGCGACTCCGTTCGCCTCCACCGCGCACTACAGCCTGCTTGCCGCGCTCGCCCTCAACGGGTTGACGGCCACCGACGTGCAGTTGATCGACCTGCAACCGCAGGCGATCCTGGCCGCATGGGATCGTGGCGACATCGACGCCGCCTACTCGTGGCTGCCGACGCTGGATCAACTAGAGCGCAGCGGTTCAACTCTTATCACCAGCAGGGCATTGGCCGACGAGGGCAAGCCGACACTCGACCTCGCCGCGGTGTCGAACACGTTCGCCAAGGACAACCCGAAGGTCGTGGACATTTGGCGTCAGCAGCAAGCGCGCGCACTCACCGTGATCAAGACCGATCCGGATGCGGCCGCCAAAGCCGTCGCCGCCGAGATCGGCCTCAGTCCGGCCGATGTCGCACAGCAACTCACGAAAGCGGTGTTCCTCACACCCGAACAACTGGCATCTCCGGAGTGGCTGGGCACCGCCGGCAAACCGGGCAACCTTGCGACGAATCTGCAGAGCGCTTCGCAATTCCTGTCGGACCAGAAGCAGATCCCAGAAGCCGCGCCTCTGGAAGTGTTCCAGAACGCCCTGTACACAACCGGACTGCCTGATGTCATCACCCGTTGACGCGCTCGTGGGCCACACCACCGCGGCCGCTGAGGCGGCCGTAGCGATCACCTCGCTGGAACACCGCTACGGCCAGACCGCCGTCCTCGGCCCTCTGGATCTGTGCGTGGCGCAAGGCTCGTTCCTGGTGCTCGTCGGTGCGTCCGGGTGCGGAAAAAGCACCCTGTTGCGGCTGATCGCCGGTTTCGAGACGCCGACCGAGGGGCAGGTGACGGTGGGCGGTGTGCCGCCGGTTCCCGGTACCAGTTCCGGGGTGGTGTTCCAGCAGCCGCGGCTGTTCCCGTGGCGGACCGTCGGCGGCAACGTGGATCTGGCCCTCAAATATGCCGGGGTGCCCAAGGAGCATCGAGCACGACGGCGTGAGCAGTTGCTGCACCGGGTTGGCCTCGACGGCATAGCCCACCGCCGGATCTGGGAGATCAGCGGCGGACAACAGCAACGGGTCGCCATCGCCCGCGCGCTGGCGTCGGAACGGCCCGAAACATCCCTGCTCCTGCTGGACGAGCCGTTCGCCGCACTGGACGCGCTGACCCGCGAGCGCCTGCAGGAGGACGTCCGGTCGGTCAGCGCCGAATCGGGGCGCACCACGGTATTCGTCACGCACAGCGCCGACGAGGCGGTGTTCCTCGGCAGCCGAATCGTGGTGCTCACCGCGCGTCCCGGTCGCGTCGCACTGGATCTTCCCGTCGATCTACCCCGCACGGATATCGACACCGACGAACTGCGACTCACGTCGGAGTACCAAAGGCTGCGCTCGGTCGTCAGCCATGCCGTCAAAACCGCTGCGGCATAAAAGGGGTCCAATGACCGCGAAGTTCTTCTGGTTCCTCCCCACCAATGGCGACAGCCGCTCCATCGTCGGCCTCTCTCACACAGCGACGCATCAGTCGGTCCCCAACGGCTACCGGTCGCCGACTCGGCGTTATCTGGCCGAGGTCGCCCGCGCCGCGGACCGACTGGGCTACGAGGGCGTGCTCACCCCGGCTGGGACATTCTGTGAGGACGCCTGGCTGTCCGCCTCGGCACTGCTCGCAGAAACCGAAAGGCTGAAATTCCTGGTGGCCTTCCGGCCGGGCCTTGTTCCGCCGACGCTGGCCGCGCAGCAGGCCGCGACCCTGCAGCGTTTCTCTGATGGCCGATTGCTGCTCAATGTGGTGACCGGCGGCGAGGACGCCGAACAACAGCGGTTCGGCGACTGGCTTGATCACGACCAGCGCTACGCGCGTACCGCTGAGTTCATCAAGATCGTCAGGGACATCTGGACCCACGACGGTGTCGATTTCGACGGGGAGTACTACCGCATCCGCGATGGGCGCGTCTCAGAACCGCCGGACCCCCTGCCTCAGTTCTACTTCGGCGGTTCCTCGCCGGCTGCGCTGCCCATCGCCGCGCAGTACATGGACTCCTACCTCACCTGGGGCGAACCGCCGCAGGCTGCAACGGCAAAGATCGCCAAAGTCCGCACACTCGCCGAGCAGCACGGCCGCACACTGCGTTACGGCATCCGGCTGCACACCATCAGTCGGGACTCCTCCACCGAGGCCTGGGCGGTGGCCGAAAAACTGCTGAGCGAACTCGACCCCACGGACGTCGAAGCGGCCACTCGGCTTAACGCCAAATCCGAATCCGAAGGACAACGGCGGATGACAGCGCTGCACGGCGGGCGGGTGGATCAATTAGAGATCTACCCGAATCTCTGGGCGGGCGTCGGTCTGGTGCGCGGCGGCGCGGGCACCGCGCTTGTCGGCAGCCACGAGGAGGTCGCGAACCTCATCATCGAGTACCACTCCGGCGGCTTCGACGAGTTCATCCTGTCCGGCTATCCCCACCTTGAGGAGGCGTACTGGTTCGCCGAAGGCGTGCTGCCGTTGCTGCGCGCCAAGGGGGTGGCTGCGCCGTGACGATCGACCCTGCCTGTCCGGTGCTGTCCGCCGTGGAGGCGGTCACCGTGGCCGCCGAGCTCGCGGCCGTCTTCGCCGCGGGCGCGTCCGAGCGCGATCGCACCCGGACGCTGCCCTTCCCGGAAGTTGAACGGCTTGCCGCCAGCGGGCTGCTGGGGATCACCGTGCCGCGGGGGTACGGCGGGGCCGGCCTGCCTCCCAGCGCCGCAGCCGAGGTGCTCCGGATCCTGGCCGCCGCGGATCCCAACATCGCCCAGATTCCGCACAGCCATTTCAACTACCTCAACCTGCTCAGGCTCGCCGGGACTCCGGAACAACTCGCCCGGTACTCACGGCATGTCCTCAACGGGGCCCTCATCGCCAACGCCCAGGCCGAGCGCACCGGTCCGACCGCGGCCGATGTCGCCACCACTCTCACCCCGGCCGATGGCCGCTTCCGCATCGACGGCATCAAGTACTACTGCACCGGGTCTCTGTTCGCCGATATCCTCGCCGTCCTCACCCGGCTCGACGATCCCGACGGCCGGTCCGGGCTGCAGGACGGGCAATACGTCGCATTCCTGCCCGCCCGCACCGATGGTGTGCGGGTTTCCGACGACTGGGACGCTATCGGTCAGCGGACGACCGGAAGCGGAACCGTCCACTTCGAGGGCGTGGTGGTCGACCGATCGGACATCGTTGCGCGCGCCGCAGCGGTCAACGTCCCGACCGGTTACGGCGCCTTCGCGCAGCTCATGCACGCCGCGATCGACGCCGGCATTGCCCGCGGTGCGCTGCAAGCCGCCGCGTCCTTCGCCAGGGACCACAGCCGGCCCTGGTTCGAAGCGGGCGTGGCACAGGCGATCGACGACCCACTGCTCATTCAGCGCTTCGGCGAGCTGACGGTCAGCGTGCGTGCCGCCGAATTCGCGCTGACCGCAGCCGGGCGGGCCGTCGACGCCACCGTGAGCGGGGGCGCAGCGACTGAGTCGGACTCCGCGGAGGCATCGCTGGCCGTCGCGACCGCCAAGATCCTGGCCGACCGGGCAGCCAACGAGGTCTCCAGCGCATTGTTCGAGGTGACCGGGACCCGCAGCACGGCGGCGCATCTCAACCTCGATCACTTCTGGCGCAACGCCCGCACGCACACCGTCCACGACCCGATCCGGTGGAAGTACCAGCACCTCGGCCGGGCGCTCCTGCACGGAACGCCGCCACCGCTGCATCCGGCGATCTGAGCACGCCCGTGACGTGCATGAAGCCCGCCGAAACGAGACATTGCGGGGGCGAGCCACCACCACCGCGACAAAACCGGGAGAATGAGCCAATGAGCAGGATCGCCAACGACATCACCGAGCTGACCGGCGGCACTCCCCTGGTCCGGCTGCGTCGGGTCACCGACGGCGCCGGGGCCGAGGTGGTCGCCAAGCTGGAGTTCTTCAACCCGGGCGGCAGCGTCAAGGACCGCATCGGGGTGGCCATGATCGACGCCGCCGAGCAGGCCGGCCTGATCAACTCCGACACCATCATCCTCGAGCCCACCAGCGGCAACACCGGCATCGCCCTGGCGATGGTGTGCGCGGCCCGCGGCTACAGGTGCGCGATCGTCATGCCCGAGACCATGAGCCTGGAGCGGCGGGTGCTGCTGCGGGCCTTCGGCGCCGACCTCATCCTGACTCCCGGACCCGAGGGTATGGCGGGCGCCATCGCCAAGGCCGAGGAACTGGCCAAGTCCGACCAGCGCTACTTCATCCCGCAGCAGTTCGAGAACCCGGCCAACCCGGCGGTGCACCGCGCCACCACCGCCGAGGAGATCTGGACCGACACCGACGGCCGCATCGACATCTTCGTCGGCGGCGTCGGCACCGGCGGCACGATCACCGGCATCGCCGAGGTGATCAAGGAGCGCAAACCGTCAGCGCAGTTCATCGCCGTCGAACCCGCAGCCTCCCCGGTGCTCTCCGGCGGCCAGAAGGGACCGCACCCGATCCAGGGCATCGGCGCCGGATTCGTCCCGCCGGTTCTCGCCACCGACCTGGTCGACGAGGTCATCCAGGTGGGTAACGACGAGTCCTTCGACATGGCGCGGCGTCTGGCGCGCGAGGAGGGACTGCTGGTCGGAATCTCCTCCGGCGCGGCGGTGTGGGCGGCGGTGCAGGTGGCGAAACGTCCGGAGAACGCGGGCAAGCTCATCGTCGTGGTGCTGCCCAGTTTCGGCGAACGGTATCTGAGCACGGCCCTGTTCGCCGATCTGAAGGACTGAGGGACCACAGGTGCTCTCGGCGATCCTGCATGACGTGCGCGCGGTCAAGGAACGCGATCCGGCGGCGCGCACCACTGCCGAGGTGATCCTGTGCTATCCCGGCCTGCACGCCGTGTGGGGGCACCGCATCACCCACTGGCTGTGGCACCACAACGCCAAACTGCCCGCCCGGTTCCTCGCCGAGATCATCCGCAAGTTCACCGGCGTCGAGATCCATCCGGGAGCGGTGCTGGGCTCCGGGGTGTTCATCGACCACGCCACCGGCGTGGTGATCGGCGAGACCACCGAGATCGGTGACAACGTCACCATCTATCAGGGTGTCACCCTCGGCGGCACCAGCCTGGGCCGCGGTAAGCGACACCCCACCATCGAAGACGACGTCACCATCGGCGCCGGCGCAAAAGTGCTGGGCGCCATCACGATCGGCGAGGGAAGCCAGATCGGTTCCAACTCGGTGGTCATCAAACCGGTGCCGCCCGGTGCGGTGGTGGTCGGAGTTCCCGGACAGGTGGTAGACCGCGGCAAGCCGGCCGCCACCGAGACCCGCTCGGGCAGCGATCAGTCCAAGCTGCCGGACCCCTTGGGTGTTAGCCTGCAATCCCTGATGATGCGGGTGACTCGACTGGAGGAACGCGACGGCGCACCCGAGTCCGGCGGCGCGATCCGGCCGCCTGAGGCGGGCGTGTGGCACGGCGAGGACTTCGTCATCTGAGTCGCCGTCTGCCGAGTCGCACCGCGCGTCAGAAATAACGCGGGAAACTACTCCAGTCCGGGTCGCGCTTCTCCAGGAAGGCGTCGCGACCCTCGACGGCCTCGTCTGTCATGTACGCCAGCCGCGTCGCCTCGCCGGCGAAGATCTGCTGGCCCACCAGTCCGTCGTCGAGCAGATTGAAGGCGAACTTCAGCATCCGCTGCGCCTGCGGCGATTTGCCGTTGATCTTCTCCGCCCACTGCAGGCCGACGGTCTCCAGTTCGGCGTGGTCGACCACGCGGTTGACCGCGCCCATCCGGTGCATCTGCTCAGCCGTGTAATCCTCGCCGAGGAAGAAGATCTCGCGGGCGAACTTCTGACCCACTTGCTTGGCCAGGTACGCGCTGCCGTAGCCGCCGTCGAAGCTGCCGACATCGGCATCGGTCTGTTTGAAGCGGGCATGCTCGCGGCTGGCCAGCGTCAGGTCGCAGGTGACGTGCAGGCTGTGTCCCCCACCCGCGGCCCACCCATTGACCAGGCAGATGACCACCTTGGGCATAAAGCGGATCAGCCGCTGCACCTCAAGGATGTGCAACCGGCCCGCGCGCGCCACGTCGACGGTGTCGGCGGTCTCGCCTGATGCGTACTGGTAGCCGGTCCGGCCCCGGATGCGCTGATCGCCGCCCGAGCAGAACGCCCACCCGTCGTCCTTGGGCGAGGGGCCGTTGCCGGTCAGCAGAACCACCCCGATCTCCGGCCACATCCGGGCGTGGTCAAGCGCGTGGTAGAGCTCGTCGACGGTGTGCGGCCTAAACGCGTTGCGCACCTCGGGGCGGTTGAACGCCACCCGCACCGTCGGCTGCGGCACACCGTCGCGGACGTGCCGGTGGTAGGTGATGTCGGTCAGGTCCTCGAAGCCCGCGACGGGCGCCCAGAGATCGGGGTCGAACGGGTTCCGGCTCACGGCCATGACGGTACCTCCGGGCCCACCTTTACTATGCCCACCTTTACTATCAGGTCCGTGGATATGAATGGAGCAAGTGCAATCGTCACCGGCGGCGCCTCGGGTATCGGCGCCGCCACCGCCCGCCAGCTGGCCGACCTGGGCGCCCGCGTCGTCATCGCTGACC
>VEQU01000060.1 GCA_018883075.1 Mycobacterium sp. | reverse complement strand
GGATCGCGCCCTTGTACTCGGCGAGGTGCTGCTCGAGCCACTGGACGCTCTCGGCGTCGAGGTGGTTGGTCGGCTCGTCGAGCAGCAGCAGGTCGGGCTTGGAGAGCAGCAGCTTGCACAGTGCGACGCGGCGGCGCTCGCCGCCGGAGAGGTGGGTGACCGGTTCGTCGGGCGGCGGGCAGCGCAGTGCGTCCATCGCCTGCTCCAGTTGGGAGTCGAGGTCCCACGCGTCGGCGTGGTCGAGCTCCTCCTGCAGCCGGCCCATCTCCTCCATCAACTCGTCGGTGTAGTCGGTGGCCATCAGCTCGGCGACCTCGTTGAAGCGGTCCAGCTTGACCTTGATGTCGCCGAGGCCCTCCTCGACGTTCTCGCGCACCGTCTTGTCCTCGTTGAGCGGGGGCTCCTGCAGCAGGATGCCGACGGTGGCCCCGGGTGCGAGGAACGCGTCGCCGTTGTTGGCCTGGTCGAGCCCGGCCATGATGCGCAGCACACTGGACTTGCCGGCGCCGTTGGGGCCGACGACGCCGATCTTGGCTCCGGGCAGGAACGCCAGGGTCACGTCGTCGAGGATGACCTTGTCGCCATGGGCCTTGCGGACCTTGCGCATGGTGTAGATGAATTCCGGCACGGCGACCATCCTAGGTGGCGGTCACGCCGGGCCGGCCGGCGTGACCGCCATCGCCTCAGGCCGGGACCGCGACGGTGTCGGTCTCCTGCTGCGACTCCTGGTGAGACTCAGCCGACGGGTCCTCGCCGTTCTGCGGTCGGGGCTGCTGCTCGATGCGGACGATGGAGCGGGCCAGGTCGGGGCCCACCGCGCTGGCGCGCATCTCCAGCGACGAGCGCTTCACGCCGTCGGCGTCGGTGTACTCGTTGGTGTGCACGGTGCCGACCGCGATGATCGGAGCGCCCTTGTACAGCCCGGCGCCCACTCCGGTGACCAGCTTCCCCCAGCAGTTGACCGTGATGTAGAGCGTCTGCCCAGGCTCCCAGGCCCCATCGGCGGTGCGCCGGCGGGAGTTGCTGGCGACCCGGAAGCTGATCACCTCCTGATCGCCGACGACACGGCGGCGCAGATCGGTGATGATCCGGCCGACGACGGTGATGGGTGTCTCGAACATGGTGGTTCCTTCCTTCGGTTGCGTATTCGCGTGCCTCTAGTGGGCCTGCGGACACCGACAGCCGAAGGACGGGGCCACACGATTCGCGCGCCCGGCTGTTGATCAACGGCGCCGTGGGGATAACTCAGCGATTGGCGGCGTCACGCCGGGCTAGTTCGGCCAGCATGGCGTTATAGGCGGCGAGGTCCGCCTCGTGGTCACGATCGGCGGCGCGATCGAGCCGGGTCGCGGTGCGCCGGTCGCTGCGCTGCCACTGGATGAGCAGAGCCAGCAGCACCACCACCAGTGGGACCTCGCCGGCCGCCCAGGCGATCGAGCCACCCAGGTGCTGGTCACCGAGAAGATCGGTGTGCCACGGCAACTGCAGCGACCGGTAGAACCGCTCCCCCAGGATCTCGGTCATGCCCATCAGCACCACGCCGAAGAACGCGTGCAACGGGATCGAGGAGAACACCATCCCGATTTTGCCGATCGGCGGGATCACCCGCGGGGTGGGATCGACGCCGATGACGGCCCAGTAGAACAGGTAGCCGGACAGCAGGAAGTGAACATTCATCAGGACGTGCGCGGCGTGGTTGCTGACCGCCGCATCGAAGATGCCGCCGAAGTACAGGCCGTAGAAGCCGGCGACGAACACCACCGTCGCCACCACCGGGTGGGTGAAGAACTTCGACCACCTGCTGTGCAGCCCGGCCTGCAGCCATTCGCGCGGCCCCGGCGGATTGCCCTTGCCGGCCACCGGTAGTGCCCGCAGTGCCAGCGTGGTTGGGGCACCGAGTACCAGCAGGATGGGCACCAGCATGGAGAGCAACATGTGGCCGCCCATGTGCATGCTGAACATGGCCGGTGAGTAGCGGCCCAGACCCGAGGACGTGGCGAACAGCAGCACTGCGCAGCCCAGCAGCCATGCGGTGGTCCGCCCCGGTGGCCAGGCGTCGCCGCGGCGGCGGAGCCGGATCACACCCGCCAGGTAGAGGCCGGCGAAAACGATTGCCGCCGTGCCGAAGACGAGGTCGAAGCGCCAGTCCAGAAGGATCCGGGCGACGGTGGGCGGACCGGCCAGGTCGTAGCCGAGCGCCACCTCCGCCGCCGACGGGTTGAGATCGCTCGGCGGCGGGGGCGGGGTGCGCCCGAGGCCCACCGCGATACCGAAGGTGATGCCGAACACCAGCGCCTCGACGAGGGCTAGTCGAAGCAGCGGGGTGCGGGCCGCCGGATCGGCACGCAGCACGGCGACCACGGCTCGGCGCTGGCGCCAGCCGATGACACCGAGGATCAGCAGCGCGGCCACCTTGCCCAGAACCAGCGCACCGTAGGCGGTGGTGAACACCTCGGCGGGCCGTATCCGGATGACTGCGTTGATGATCCCGGAGAGCGCCATCGCGATGAAACACCACAGCGCGACGGCGGAGAACCGCCGCGACGCGATGTCGGCGTGATCGCCGCCGCGCAGTGCGTGCGCGAGCAGTGCCAGTAACCCACCGGCCCACACCGCACCGGCCATCAGGTGGATCAGCAGGCTGTTGGTCGCCATATCGTGCGACCCCCCGGCCGCGGAGTGCCCGGTCAGGCCCAGCGGCACCAGGGTCAGCAGCGATCCGGCAAGCAGCGCCGGTGTCCATCCCCAGCGCAGCACCACCGATGCGGCCACCGCCACCGCGGCGGCCAGAAACGCCGTCCACCGCCATGCGTTCGCGATGTCCACGATGCCCGCCGCCGACCACACCTCGATGGGATTGCGCAGCGCGGCCAACGGTTCGCCGGACACATCCGAGACGGTCAGCGGCACCATCAGTGCGGCGCAGACGGCCCACGCCATCGAGGCGTTGCGGGCCATCCGAAGCGCCCGGTACCCGGCGACGTCGAGGACACCACTGGACTGAGGCGGCACCATGAAGGCCGCAAAAAGAAACCCGCCGACGGCGATCACCGCCGCGATCTCGCCCGCCGCCCGCACGAACGGCAGACCGCTGGTGGTGGCTGGGCCCGGATCGGGCAGGCCTGTCGCGGTCAGCGCCTCGGTGAGCGACAGGGCACCTAGGCCCGCGGCCACCAGACCGGCCAGCACCGCGACCGCGCTCAGCACCGGCCACACCGGGCGTGCGACGGACGCGGTCACAAGGCCAAGCCTAGGGCTTGGCGGAGTAGTCCAGTTCGATGGTGTCGCCGTTGGCGCTCGTGACGGTGACCACCACGGGCTGGCTCTGCCCGCCGCTGGTGACGGTGCACTCCACCGACATGCCCTCCTTGGCCACCACGTCGTCGACACACTCGACGGTCTCGACCTGCTGACCCTCGGCGGCGAGCTTCTGCTGCAACAGATCCTGGACCTGCTGCTTGCTGGCCACCGACGTCATCGTCAGGTCGAGTTCCAAACCGCTGACCCCGTCGACGACGACCCGGCGCTTGGAGGCGACGCCGTTGACCGTCACCTCACATGTCGCCATCGAGCCGACACTGCCCTGCAGACCCGAGTCGCAGCTCACCGTCGGCGTGGACGCGAGATCGGAGACCGCCGTCTCCAACTGCTGCTGGGACAGCGCCGGCGAGATGTCGTAGTTGACCGTCGTGCCGTCCACGGAGGTCACCGTGACCACGGCCTGCACACTGTTGGTGTCGCTGAACATGACGTCACACGTGGCGGTCTTGCCGACCTCCCCGACGAGATCGTCCTTGCATGTGACCGACTGCGGCGGCGGGCTGGCCGAGGAGAACTGGTCGGTGAGGTTCGCCTGCAGATCGGCGGCACTCACCGACGGCGTGCTCTTGGTCTCCACCTTGACCGAACCGGAACACCCGGTGAGGCCGGCACCGAGAAGTACTGCTGCGCCGATCGCGGCGGTGGTGCCTGCGATCCTGAATGTCCGCATCATTGATCCTCCGAAAGTCTGACGCAGGCGACAGTAAGCCTGCGGGTGCCGGCTGCGGGGAGAAACGGGGAGAAATCAGCCTTTTGGTTCGTAGCCGAACTCCACCGCGTCACCGTCGACCTTGGTCACGGTGAGCGTCAGGTCGCTGCTCTGACCGTCGGCCACCACAGTGCAGTCCAGCGTGGCGCCCACCTGACCCTGCAGGTCCCCCCCGCAGTCGGTGCGCTCGGGGAGCCGGCCGCCGTTGTCCTGCGCCCATTGCTCAGCCAGCAGACGCTGCACCTCAGCGCGGT
Organism: Mycobacterium sp.; assembly: GCA_018883075.1. Taxonomy (GTDB): domain Bacteria; phylum Actinomycetota; class Actinomycetes; order Mycobacteriales; family Mycobacteriaceae; genus Mycobacterium. The sequence goes on along the minus strand of VEQU01000060.1, from coordinate 9,219 downwards.
CGATCGCGGGCAGCACGGAGTACGACATCAGCAGACCCTCGACATTGGTGACCTCGACGGTGCGGGTGATGGCGACGCCGTCCCGGGTGACCTCACAGGTCGCCCGGGCGCCGGTCTTGCCCTCCAGTCCGTCTTTGCAGGTCACTTCCTTCGTGGACAGCAGCGCGCCGACGGCCGTCGCGAGTTGCTCACCGCTGACCGCCGGGGTGACCGCGTAGTTGACCGGATCGGCGGTGGTCAGGGTGATCACCGGCTGGATGCTGTTGGTGTCGGTGAGCACCACGTCGCAGCGCGTCGACGCGCCGGGCTCGGCGGGCAGCCCGCTTACGCAGGTGACGGTCTTCGGGGTCACGCCGGCAGCGGTCAGCCGCTTGTTGATGTCCGTCTGCAGATTCGCCGCGCTGACGGCCTCTCCCACCGGTTCGCTCGCGCACCCGGCGGCGACGACCGCAGCGGCCGCGACGACGACGGCGGCGGTCCGGCGCGCAACGATCACACGCCGCCCTCACGCAGTTGCGCCTCACGGGCGTAGAACTGCTCGCGCGACAACTCGTGCACGTGCTCCATGTCGCTCAGAATGTCGCGCAGTTCGTGGAGGAACGCACGCCGGCGGTCTCGCAGGTCGGTCGCCGGCTCCAGCAGTTTCTGATCGGCGGCCACCTGCCGGGCGGTCGCGAACAGCAGCGCCGACACCGACTCTGCGCTGCGTACCAGACCCTGGGCCGCGTACTGGGCGCCCACCCCCAGTGCCTGTTTGGTCAGCTCCTTCTCGCCGATATCGGCCGGGGCGTCACACAGGACGTCGGCGACGATCTCGTACGCCTCGAAGAACGGTCGCAGCATGGCGCTGGCCATCAGCGGGCGCTTGGCCCGCAGCAGCGCATCGACGGCATCGGGCCCGGCGTCGAGCTGTGACTCCCACTCGTCGTTCCACTCCAGCTCCTCGGCGATGTTCTCCCGGAACGTCGCCGAGTCGGCGAAGTAGAAATCGAACTTCAGCAGCGAGCGCAGCCGCATGGCCTGTGCCCAGAACGCATCCGAGCGCTCGCCCTCGGGCGCGCGGGCAGCGTGCACCAGCGCTAGTTCGACGATCGAGGTCTCCAAGAACGCATGGATGAGCGAGTTGCGGTAGAACGCCCCCTCCAGCTCGTCCTCCGGGGCGATCCGCCACACCGGTTCGTGCCCGCCGTCGACGCGGGTCACCGGGTGGCCGTTGGACAGCGCGTCCACCGCAGCCCGGACGCCGTCGGCCGAGTGGAGCCGCAGCGCGCTGTTGGTCATCGGCGTCTTCTTGCGCTCCAGATAGTCCAGCGAGTCCTGCAGCGTGTGATGCAGCTGCCGCAGCGTCAGCGCGCGGCCTCGGGTGGCAAGCAGCACGGTCGACGCCAGCGCCGTGGCGTTGATGGGGGTCGACCGCAGGATCCGCCAGGCCACCTCGATGGCCATCTTCTGCATCGCCAGGCGCTTGGCGCTCTCGTCGGAGGCGATCGGTCCGTCCGGCGCACCGAGGTACTGACGCATCGACACCGCCTCGGGGAAGCGGACGTAGATCTTGCCGTAGTTGCGTTCGCCCTGGGCCTTGATGAAGTTGAACAGCCACTCGACGCCCTCGGGCACCTTCTCCCCACCGCGCGCGTACGCGGCGTACTCGGCGGTCTCGTGCAACTGGTCGAAGCTGATCGACGTCGGCTGCAGCAGGACGTCCTCGCTGCGGCCGTCCAGATAGGCATCGGCGACGTAGGAGAGCAGACCGAGCTTGGGCGGCAACATCTTTCCGGTCCGCGACCGGGTGCCCTCGATGGACCAGCTGAGGTTGAAGCGCTTCTGCACGATGAATCCGACGAACTGGCGCAGCACGTACTTGTAGAGCGGTTCATCGAGCTTGCGGCGCAGGAAGATGACACCGGAACGCCGCATCAGCGGGCCCATGAACCCGAACGACAGGTTGATGCCGGCGAACGTGCACGCCGGTGGCAGCTTGTTCTCCTGCAGCGCCACCGGGACGATCACGCCGTCGAGGTAGGACCGATGCGACCAGAGGAACACCGCCGGGTGGTCCTCCAGTGCGGTCCGCATCTTCTCCACCTGGACGGAGTCGTAGTCGATGCGGGGATCGAAACCCCGGCTGAAGATGGCGCGGCCGAGATTGGGGATGAGGTCGACGGAGAACCTGCTCCAGCCGGTGGCGAGCTCGTTGAGCATCGCTTCGGCCTTCTCCGGTGTCGCGCCGGGGATGTCCTTCATGCCGTCGATGAACCGAGACGACGACATCAGTTCGTCGGTGATCAGCCTCGGGGACTTGTACTCCGGTCCGAGCAGCCGCAGTTCGATCCGCTCTATCGCCAGACTGGCGCGGCGCAGGACGAACTTGGCGAAGTCCTCACGGGTCTCCCCCACGGTGTTCTCGCGCCACTGCTGACGCAGCTCGGAGACCTTGGCGGGCTCGCCGGCGACGATGCGGGCGCGGGACGGATCCTTGCGCAGGATCGCGCGCTGCAGCTTCTCCGGCGGCCGGTAGGTGTCGCGTCCGGAGATCAGACCGACCAGCTTGACGCGGGTGGGCAGCCCGCCGGGCACCCAGAACACCCGCACCGGAACGACGGTGCGGTCCTCCCCCGCCTCGAGTTCGTTCGCGAGGTGCTCGATCAGTTGCGGCGGCGCGTCCTCATGCGGCAGCCGGAGCACCTCGACCTTGGTGTCCGGGTGCGCCTTGCGCTGAGCACGCAGCCAGTCGTCGAGCAAATCCGACTCGGCCTTCGAGGAGACCGACGCGAGCACCAGCGCGTCGTCGGTCGTACTGAAGTCGGCGAGATGGTCGGTGGCGGTCATCGGCGGCCCTTCACTTCCGTGCCGGTGGCTTTCTTGGCAGTGGCTTTCCTGGCGGTGGCCTTCTTCGCAGTGGCCTTCTTGGCGGTGGCCTTCTTGGCGGTGGCCTTCTTGGCGGCCGGCTTCTTCGCGGCCTGCTTCTTGGCGGGCGCATTCTTGCGCCGGTAGAGCGCCGCGTCGGGCACCTTGTCCACCGGCCAGTCCGCCAGGGTGTCGACGAACAGCTGACGCACCTCGGCGATCCGGTCGGTCAGGTCGTCGAGGGTCCAGTCGGCCACCGACAGCGGCGGGTACACCACCACGTCGACGGTGCCGGGATGCAGCGTGGAGGAATCCCGGGCGGAGATCACCTCGGCGTTGCGCACCACGATCGGCACGATCGGGACCCCGGCCGACATGGCCAGCCGGAACGGGCCTTTCTTGAACGAGCCGACCGACCGCGTGTCCAGCCGGGTGCCCTCTGGGGCGATGACCACCGAAAGGCCCTTCTGCGCAAGCTTTTCGGCTTCCTTCAGCGATGCGACCGCCGCCTTCGGATCCTCCCGGTCGATGAACACGGTGTCCACCAGCTTGCCCAGCGTGCCTACTACGGGGTCGTTCTGCAGTTCCTTCTTGCCGACTCCGGTCCAGTTGTCCTTCACCAGCGCCCCGACGATGACGGGGTCGAAGTTGTTGCGGTGGTTGAAGATGAAAACGGCGGGGCGTTTCTTGCGCAGGTTCTCCTCACCGAGAACGTTGAGGTTCACGCCGTTGATCGCCAGCAGCAGCTGCGGGAACGCGGTGGTGAAGAAGTTGACGCCGCGACGGCGGCTGCGGGTGAGCAGGCCCCAGCCCACGGCGCCGTAGGCGGCGGGGAGGATGGCGCTGGCCCCGAGCAGGTTGCGTACCTGACCTGCCAGCCCGCCGCGGCCTCGGCTGTTGAACTCCAGGATCGGCCAGCCGCGTTTGCGGGCGACCTCGCGCATCTTGCCGCCGGGATTGGTGGGACGCGGGTTGCCCACCAGGTACATCAGCGCGACGTCCTCGTCGCCGTCAGCGTAGAAGTAACTCTCGTCCAGGTCGATGCGGTTCTCGGCGGCGAACTTCTGCACCGCGTCGGCCTTGCCCGGCCCCCACAGGATGGGCCGGATCACCTTGCCGGTCAGCACGCCGTCGTCGTCCACCTCGAACCGGTTGGTCAGGGTGTTGGGGATTCCCAGGAATCGAGCCACCGGCTCGACCTGGATGGTCAGCGCCGACGAACTCAGCACAACGGTGTGCCCGCGGTCGAGATGAGCTTGGACCAGTTCGCGCATCTCCGGATAGATGCGTTTCTCGATCTTCTCAGCGAAGAGCCGTTCGCCGGTCTGCAGGAGGTCGCTGTAGGAACGACCGCGCAGCGCTGCGGACGCCTTGTCGATCAGTTCCTCGAACTCCATCCGGCCAAGCTGATGGGTGAGTCCGGCGGCGATCATGGAGATCAGTTCACCGACGCCCATATCGCGGTTGCGGAACCGCTCGCGAGTCAGGATCACCGCCGTGAACCCGGCGACCAGCGTCCCGTCGAGGTCGAAGAAGGCGCCGATCCGCGGTCCGGACGGACTGGCCATGACCTCGGCCACCGAACCGGGCAGTCTCAGATCCCGTGCGTTGTTGTCGCTCATGAGTAGGCCACCGATCCGTTCTCTACGTCCGGGAACGATGCCGGCACGACCCGGGGGGCCGGTACGCCGGCGAGTGCCAGCACTTCGTCGAAGCCCTCACGCAGGCACTGCGCGAAGAGATCCTGATGTGCTATCGCCGCGCGATCGTAGCGCGCGGCGACGGTCGCGAAGCCGCCGCGCGACACCAGCACCACCATCATCCCGACGCCCGGCAGCGGCCCGAGGCCGAACTGTCGCAGCACCTTCGCCCCCGCCAGGTAGGTGTCGCCGGGGTAGAAGGGCACATTACTGGCCTGTACGTCGGAGCTGATGACCGACGAACTCATGGCCTCCAGTGCCGCCGCGGGAAGCAGGCTGAGCAACGGGGCCACCGACCCGATGACGTCGATGGCGGCCTCCTCGCGACGCGAGATCATCTGCTTTCGGATTCGCCGAATCCGGTCGGCCGGGTCGGCGATACCGACCGGGGCCGCGAGGTTCACCCCCGCGAACCGGTTGCCGCCGGCTGGGTCGGCCTCGGCCCGGAGGTTCACCGGCACCGCCATCGGCAGTGTCGCGACGGGCACGCCGAGTGCCTCGTGGTAGCGCCGCAACGCCCCGCACAGCCCGGCGAGATAGGCATCGTTGATGGAACCGTCGGCGGCGTGGGCGGCGCGGTGCAGGTCACCGACAGTCATCTCGATGGCCTCGGTGCGCGTCGACAGGCTGCGCCGGCGCAGCAGCGGCGACGGCTCGGCCGCCGGGGAGACCATGCGCCGCCCCGAGCGGGCGTAGTCGATCGCGGAGAACAGAGCCGACGCCGGGTTGCGCGCCACCCGGCCCAGCATTGACAACCCCCCGGAGACGGCGCCGAGCACTCCGCCGGCGATCACAGCGGGCAGGTGGTTGAGCCCTTCACGCATCAGGTCGTCGCCGGTGATGTCCTCGGGCACCGGCATGGGCGGCGCCGGCCTGACTGGCGCGTTGCGTTCGAGGTCGTAGATCTCGGCGAACAGCGCGGTGGCGCCCATACCGTCGGTGACCGCGTGACTGAGGTGCAGCAGTGTCGCCGCCTTTCCGCCCTGCAGGCCCTCGACGAGGGTCACCGTCCACAGCGGGCGGGAGATGTCCAGCGGCGACTGCAGCATCACCTCGGCAAGGTCGAGCACCTCGCGCAGCGTGCCCGGATGCGGGACGCGCACCCGACGGACATGGAAGTCGAGGTTGAAGTCCGGGTCCACCACCCAGCGCGCCGGCGCGGTGGGCAGGGTGGGTACCACGACCTTCTGCCGCAGCCGAACCGCGCGCCGGGACGCGTTCTCGAACCGGGCGCGGAAGGCGTTCCAGGCCGGGGTCCTGTCGAGGATCTCCAGCGCCATGATGCCCGAGCGGGTCCGCGGGTTGGCCTCGCCGCGATGCATGAGCATGTCGAAGGCGCTCAGTTCGTCGGGCAGCCCGAGTTCAGCGCTGCTCACCGGTACCGCCTCACCCCCGCAACGCTAGTCGCCGGGCGCGGGGTGGCGGAGGGGATCAGCCGACTCGGCTGGCCGGGGAAACCGCCAGCCTGCGGCGACGACGGGCGACGACGTGCCGACCGTAGACGATGCCCAGGAAGGTGGCCACGGCCTCGGCGGACAGCTGGCAGCGCAACGTCGCGATGGTGTCGAAGGCGTGGTGGGCGTTAGGGATCTCGGCGTAGGCCACGGTGCGGGCCCCCGCGCCGCGCAGCGCGTCACTGAACGCGCGCGCCTGCGCGTGCGGGACGACGGCGTCATTGCGGCCGTGCAGGATGAAGAACGGCGGCGCACCGCGGTGGGCACGCAGCGTCGGCGAAGCGGCCCGGAACACCTCGGGGTTCGTCTCGAACCCGGTCTTCATCACCATGTGCTCCAGCAGCGGCATCGTCAGCGGATGCATGCCGTTGGGGTCGGTCAGGTCATAGACGCCGTAGTGCGGGGCTGCGGCGTCCACGTGGGTGTCGGCGTCCTCGAATCCCGGCTGAAACTTTTCGTCGCCGGCGGTGAGAGCGGCCAGCGACGCCAGGTGCCCTCCGGCGGAGCCGCCGGTGATGGAGATGAAGCCCGGGTCGCCGCCGTAGTCGGCGATGTTGGCGCGCACCCAGGCGATCGCGCGCTTGACGTCGATGATGTGGGCCGGCCAGGCGTTGCGCGGGCTGCGGCTGTAGTTGATGGAGACGCAGATCCAGCCGAGTTCGGCCATCCGGCTCATCAGCGGGTAGGCCTGACCTCGTTTGTCGTTGATCGACCAGCCGCCGCCGGGAACCTGGATGAGAACCGGTGCCCGATGGCCGGCCGGAAGGTCCGGGCGGCGCCAGATGTCGAGCAGGTTGCTACGGCCGCCGGGACCGTAGGAGATGTTCGTGGTGGCCTCGGCGTAGCGGCGGCGGTGCGCCATCGCCTCGACCACGCGCGCGACGTGCGGGCGCCGGTCGGCCTCCGGCGCCAACGGGTGGTGCACCGCATCGGCGTAGCCCTCGCCGAAGGTCTCGGTGAGCACGGCGTCCAGAACCCGGTCGGCGCGCTGGAATGCCAACTCGGCGGCCTTGCGCTCCACCGGCGAGGGCAGTGCGGACAGCGCGTGGCCGGTGAGCACGTGCGGGGCGAACTCCGCGGACAGCCAGCCGAGCAGCCACCCTGCGGCAGCCGGAGTGCCGCGCAGGAGCAGTGAACAGGTGCGCAGTGTGTGCGCGCACAACGCAGTGACCTCGTCGATCGCACTGCTCATGACTGTCGGCTCCCTCGAGGTCCTCCGGTCGCGCAACCGTAGCGAATAGGTCGTGCCACCCCGTGGATTTCCGCGACGCCCGGTCGACCCGGCGCCGTTCTCCCAGCCCAGCGTGGGAAAAAATTCCGCCACGACACGACGGATAGACTCGGAGGTGCATTGCCTCCGTAGCTCAGGTGGATAGAGCAAGGGCCTTCTAATCCCTAGGTCGCACGTTCGAGTCGTGCCGGGGGCGCAGGGAAAGACCAGCTCACGCTGATTTTTCGCTGCGGGCGTAACCCGTATTCGCACCTGGCACGCAGGTTCGGTAAAGCGGTACAGCCGCTCACGAACTGGAGTGAAACGCCCGTAAGCGGGCTTAACGTTGGCTAACCTAAGTAGAAGCTATCCTTGCGCCGAGAACTTTCCGGGGCAGGAGGGCGTAGTGAAGTTTCAGACCGAGCACTTGGCCACGCTGGCGAAGTACGCGGGGATCAGCTTCGTCGCTGGAGCGGTCAACCACGGTTTCTTCTCTGAGCGGCGATCGTTCGTCACCGCCGGTGTCGGGGTGGTCTGCTTCCTGATCGGCGCGGCCATGGAGATGAAGGCGGCACCGGACGGCAGCAAGCGGTGGGGCGACCTCCTCGGGTTCGGCATCATCGCCTCGATCGGCCTCGGATTCTTCACCGGCGGGTTGCAGCACTTTCCCGACTCTCCTGGGCGCAGCCTGTGGGTCGTGCCGTTGGGCTTCTTCCTGAGCCTGGGTGCTGTTTACCTCAGTGAAGGCCGGGGTCGTATCGCACCCAAGCCGCTGGCCGCGTACACACTCGCGGCGGGAGCCACCGTGCTCGTGGGTTCAGCCGTAGCCGCCTCCTACTGGGGGCAACTGGGCGGCGACGGGCACGACCATGACCATGCGGCCGTAACCGCGGCAGCACCTACGGCGGCGGCACCTCCATCTCCGGGAGCTGTCCGCAACGTGGTGGTCGAGGTCGACGACGCTAAACGAATCACCCCAGCCAACTGGCAAGCAAAGCAGGGCGAGACCGTGCGCCTGATCGTGGTGAACACCGGGCAAACCAAACATGAGCTTGCAGTCGGGCCAGCCCAAGAGGTAGCTGCCCACGCGGAGTCGATGAAGTCATCCGGCAGTCACGGGCACGACAATGGCGTAGCGGTCGAGCCGGGCCAGACGGCCACGCTGCTCTACACATTCGAGCAGCCCGGAGTGTGGGGCATCGCGTGTCTTGAACCTGGGCACTACGACAGCGGCATGGCGGGGTCGGTCAACGTCAGCCCAAGCACTTGATTAGTGTCGTGGGGCCTCGCTACCGGCTGACGACGCGGGCGCGGGTGCTGATCGGGATGCGGAGCGCGGGCGGCTGCTGAGTGGGACGAACAATCGAGACCCTCATATGTGGTCTCTTACGAGACAGCAGAAAATGGCCCGGGGCCGGTGACGACCACCGCGGCGGCGTTGGGTAAGGCCAGCGGCGATGAGCAGACGCGCCAGCGCGGTTCTGCGCGTTGCAGTATCCGTTAAATCTTGGTCGTGGAGTGTCCGACCGAACTGCTAGGTGGTCCCGACGCTGAGCCTGCCCCCATACATGGCGGCGTAGACCGTGGCGGTGGCACCGGGACCCGTGACGTACACCGCGAACACGTCGTCGGAGGTGTTGTTGTTGTTACCACCAGTAGGACAGGAGTCGTAACAGATTGGGGTTTCAGATTCGAAGCCGCCGATACCGCTGTTGCCGCTGAGCCCCTGGGTGCCGGGGCTGCCTGTGGCCCCCGCCGTACCGGAGCGGGCTACGAGGAGCAGGAATCTACCTTGGCCCGCGACCCCAGCGGAACCAGCAAGGCCCCCGCTGCCACCTTTACCTCCGATGCTGCCGACCCCGCCTTTGCCACCTGTTCCTGCTGCGCCGCCGTTGCCGCCGATGCCGAGCAGCACGCTGCCGTAGCCGCCCGCGCCACCATTGCCACCCGCGCCGCCGGTGCCGCCGGTGCCGCCGATCCCCCAACCGTTCGACCCGGTACCACCGGC
>VEQU01000135.1 GCA_018883075.1 Mycobacterium sp. | reverse complement strand
CTTCCTGATCGAGGGCGTGATCATCGCCGCCTACGCGATCGGGGCGCGGCACGCATTCATCTATCTGCGCGGCGAGGTGGTCAGCGTGCTGCGCCGGGTGCGGGCCGCCGTCGCCGAGGCGTATGCGGCGGGCTTCCTGGGCACCGACATCCTCGGCTCGGGCTTCGACCTGGACGTGGTCGTGCACGCCGGCGCCGGGGCCTACATCTGCGGTGAGGAGACCGCCCTGCTGGACTCGCTGGAGGGTCGCCGCGGCCAGCCCCGGCTGCGCCCGCCCTTCCCCGCCGTCGCCGGCCTCTACGCCTGCCCGACGGTGGTCAACAACGTCGAGTCCATCGCCAGCGTGCCGCCGATCCTGGCCAACGGCGTGGACTGGTTCAAGTCGATGGGCACCGAGAAGTCGCCGGGCTTCACGCTGTACTCGCTGTCCGGTCACGTCACCACCCCCGGACAGTACGAGGCACCGCTGGGCATCACGCTGCGCGAGCTGCTCGACTACGCCGGCGGCGTGCGGGCCGGTCACGAGCTGAAGTTCTGGACGCCGGGCGGATCGTCCACCCCGCTGCTGACCGCCGAACACCTCGACGTGCCACTGGATTACGAGGGCATGGCATCGGTCGGGTCCATGCTTGGCACCAAGGCATTGCAGATCTTCGACGAGACCACCTGCGCGGTGCGCGCGGTGCGGCGCTGGACGCAGTTCTACGCCCACGAATCGTGCGGCAAGTGCACCCCCTGCCGCGAGGGCACCTACTGGCTGGCGCAGATTTACGAGCGCCTCGAGACCGGCCGCGGCACGACCGAGGACCTCGACAAGCTGTTCGACATCTCCGACACCATCAACGGCAAGTCCTTCTGCGCCCTCGGCGACGGTGCGGCCGCGCCGATCCTGAGTTCGCTCCAGTACTTCCGCGCCGAGTACGAGGCGCACCTCGGCGCCCCCTGCCCGTTCGACCCGTACGCCTCCATGCTGGCCGCACCGCAGGGCGTCGGCGCATGACACAGGCCCCCGAGACCGGTCAGCAGACCGACCTGGTCACCGTCACGATCGACGACACCACACTCTCGGTTCCCAAGGGCACCTTGGTGATCCGCGCCGCCGAGCTGATCGGTGTGCAGATCCCCCGGTTCTGCGACCACCCGCTGCTCGACCCGGTGGGCGCCTGCCGGCAGTGCCTGGTCGAGGTCGAGGGTCAGCGCAAGCCGATGGCCAGCTGCACCATCGCCTGCACCGACGGCATGGTGGTGCGCACGCAGCAGACGTCCGAAGCCGCCGACAAAGCGCAGCACGGCGTGATGGAACTGCTGCTGATCAACCACCCGCTGGACTGCCCGGTCTGCGACAAGGGCGGCGAGTGCCCGCTGCAGAACCAGGCCATGTCGAACGGACGCGTCGAGACGCGGTTCGACGACGTCAAACGCACCTTCCCCAAGCCGATCAACCTCTCGTCACAGGTGCTGCTGGACCGCGAGCGCTGCGTGCTGTGCGCGCGCTGCACGCGGTTCTCCAACCAGATCGCCGGCGACCCGTTCATCGAGCTGCTCGAGCGCGGTGCGCTGCAGCAGGTCGGCATCGCCGCCGGCGAGCCGTTCGACTCCTATTTCAGCGGCAACACCGTGCAGATCTGCCCGGTCGGCGCGCTCACCGGCACCGCGTACCGGTTCCGCGCCCGCCCCTTCGACCTGGTGTCCTCACCGAGCGTGTGCGAGCACTGCGCATCCGGGTGCTCCCAGCGCACCGACCACCGCCGCGGCGTTGTGCTGCGCCGCCTGGCCGGCGACGACCCCGAGGTCAACGAGGAGTGGAACTGCGACAAGGGCCGCTGGGCGTTCACCTACGCCCGCGAGCGCATCACCACCCCGATGGTCCGCGACGACGACGGCAACCTGCGCACCGCATCCTGGTCGGAGGCCATCGGCCGGGCGGCCGCGGGCCTGGCCGCCGGGCGCACCGGCGTCCTGGTGGGCGGGCGGCTCACCGTCGAGGACGCCTACGCCTACGCCAAGTTCGCCCGGATCGCGTTGGGCACCAACGACATCGACTTCCGCACGCGCCCGCACTCGGCGGAGGAGACAGCGTTCCTCGCCAGCTCGGTGGCCGTACGGGGTGACGTCACCTACGCCGACCTGGAGTCCGCGCCCGCGGTGCTGCTGGCCGGGTTCGAGCCCGAGGACGAGTCGCCGATCGTGTACCTGCGGCTGCGCAAGGCGGTGCGCAAGCACGGGCTGACCGTCATCACCATCGCGCCGCTGGCCTCCCGCGGCTCCGAGAAACTGTCCGCGCGGCTGATCCCCACCGCACCCGGGGGCGAGGCCGCCGCTCTGGACGCACTGGCCGGCGAACTGCCCCAGGGTGCGGTCATCCTGGCCGGGGAGCGGCTGGCCACCAGCCCGGGCGCGCTGTCGGCGGCGGCGCGGCTGGCCGCGGCGACCGGAGCCCGGCTGGCCTGGATCCCGCGCCGCGCCGGCGACCGCGGCGCGCTGGACGCCGGATGCCTGCCCACCCTGCTGCCCGGCGGGCGCCCGGTGAGCGATGCGGATGCGCGGGGACAGCTCGCACGCGCCTGGAACCTCGCCGAACTGCCCGCCACCCCGGGCCGGGACACCTCCGCGATCCTCGACGCCGCCGCGCACGGCGAACTCGACGCGCTGCTCGTCGCCGGTGTCGAGCTCGCCGACCTCGCCGATCCGCACGCCGCACTCGCCGCCGTCGAGGCCGCCGGGTTCGTCGTCAGCCTGGAACTGCGCACCTCCGAGGTCACCGCGCTGGCCGACGTGGTGTTCCCGGTCGCGCCGGTGGCCGAGAAGCCCGGCACGTTCATCAACTGGGAGGGCCGCCCGCGCCCGTTCGACGCGGCGCTGGCCACCAACGCGGCACCGGACATGCGGGTGCTGCAGACCCTGGCCGACGAACTCGGGGTGGATCTCGGGCTGCGCTCCGTCGAGGCGGCTCGCGACGAGATCGCCGCGCTCGGCCTATTTGGCGGTGGCCGGGCGGGCGCCTTCGACGGCACCCCCCCGGGGGCACCCGATGTCACCGCCACACCTGTGCCGTCCGTACGCCCCGG
>VEQU01000059.1 GCA_018883075.1 Mycobacterium sp. | reverse complement strand
CGGCGTTCTTCACCGGGTCGGGGGTGCCGGGCACCAGCGGCGCCTGCGCGCGGGCGGCGATGTGGCGGGCGGTGACCTTGTCGCCGAGGTCGCGGATCGACTGTGGGCTCGGGCCGATCCAGATCAGCCCGGCGTCGAGGACGGCCTGGGCGAAATCGGCGTTCTCGGAGAGGAATCCGTAGCCGGGGTGGACCGCGTTGGCGCCGGACTTCTTCGCAGCGTCCAGCAGCTTGGCGAAGTCGAGGTAGGACTCCGCCGAGGTCTGACCGCCCAGGGCGAAGGCCTCGTCGGCGAGTTTGACGTGCGGGGCGTCGGCGTCCGGTTCGGCGTAGACCGCCACACTGCCCAGACCGGCATCCCTGGCTGCCCGGATCACCCGGACCGCGATCTCCCCGCGGTTGGCGACGAGCACCTTGGAAATGGTCTGACTGGGCACGCGCGCCTCCTGTGGGGGACTTTAAGAACAGGTTAAAGAATAGAGGTCACAGGCAGTGTAGAGCGTCGTCCCGGTGCTGGTGCCGCCGACCGTTTCCTTTCGTCAGCGGATAGACGCGGCATCGAATATTTGTTCGACAATCCTAACGAGGCGTCCCTGCTCCCCGACCGAAACAGCGCACGCATAGGGTCGCGAACCGATCGCTGTGGCCGGGCGGGTTTCGTTCAAGGTGCGCATGCAACTGCCCAGTCAGCCCGTCAACGGCGCGTGACCGTGACTATTGCAACGGACTGGTAACTCTGTTCATACGGCGGCCGTTGCCATGGGCAACGATCCCGGCACCCCTTGCGGGCCGCAACTTAGGACCTAGGCAGCGAGAGAGCAGTCGCCTAAAGGGTTGCGCTTCCAAGTCGGTTTCGGTAGTCGGCGCTTGTGACATTCAACGACGATTCCTGGGAGCGAATGAGTGCCGTCTTTTGGCAGGGAAGTCGCCTAGGGTTTCATGAGCAATCCCTGCCCTGTCGGGAGGGATAAGACACTGACACCCTTTTCTGCCGCGAACGCATCCCATGCCTGCTTCTGGGCGAAGTTGTTTCGCCACCCGTAATCGTCCAGGATTACGAAGGCACCCGAAACGAGTCGCGGCCACAGGAACTCACCGGCCGCAAGTTCCGGTGCGACGTGATTCATATCGATTGAGGCGTATCCGAAGCGGTCGCTCTCGACTTGGTCAAAAGTGTCTGGGACGCGGCCCCGAATCACGCGGGCGTTGCGAAAGGGCGCAAACGTCCTAAGCACATCGGCATAGCAATCGGGATAAAAGGCATTGTCACTGGCTAAATGTGCCTCGTGTTCCGCTAAATCGTCCACGGGGATGCCGTTATACGTGTCAAGCAGATAGAACCGAGCGCTCATGCTCGCGAAATCGATGTATTCCATGACAGCTCTGCTCAGGATGCCCGTGTTAACACCACACTCAATGAAGTCAGCCCCCAAGCGCTTGGCCTGGAGAGCTACCCAACAGCAGATGTAGACGCGCCATTCGATATGCATCGTGCCGTAGTGCGTGTTCGTCGCCATACCGGCTTCGTAGGCACGTCTGAATAAAGGTTCTTCAATGAAGTCGGCGTTATGGAGCGTCGCAAGACCGTCAGTGTTGTAGCGGAGTGGCCAACCCCAGGGCGTTAGCCCAACTTCAATGCTCAACAGTCCCCCAACAGTAGCCTTCCCAGAGATCTCTCTCTTGGCTAAGACGTTAAGACACCGCCGCTCGCCGACTCTACTCGGCGGCAGTTTCTTCGAGCGAGAATATTGATTTGACAAAGACTTGTGAATTTTTCGTTCAGCCTCTAGACGTGACTGTCGTCGTTATCTGCCGAGGATCTTCTGTGCGAAAAACCGGGCTACCAGCCCGGCTTCGGTGTGGTCGCCGACGTGTGGCCGCAGGGCACGACCGCCGGATACAGCCGGATCCGCATTGTGGCGATGGCCGCGGTGAAGAACGACACGGCACTCGTGGCGGTCGCCACCGGACCCTGGCGCCGGTTCCGGCCCGGCTTCGGGCCTGCCATCCCGTCCGGAGCCAATCTGGATCTGGCACAGGACATGGGTAGGTACGTCAACAGTTTCCGGTGGCGCGGTGATCCGCCCGGCTGAGGGCCGGCGCTAGCCGCGCAGGCGGCGCTTGATACGGGTCAGCATCGCCGACATGCCGCGCAGCCGCAGCGGGCTGATCAGCTTCGCGAGCCCGAGTTCGGCGTAGAAGTCGTCGGGCACCGCCAGGATGTCGTCGGCCGGCTGGCCGTCCAGACCGGTGGCCAGGATCGAGGCGAACCCGCGCGTGGTGGGCGCCTCCGGGGGAGCGCTGAAGTAGAGACGCACCCGCTCGCGGTCGGCGGCGTCGACGTGGAGGAACAGCGGCGACTGGCACTCCGGCACCGGTTCCATCGCCGCCTCCTCGAGGTCGGCGGGCAGCGGCGGCAACTCCTCGGCGAACTCCAGCAGCAGCTTGAGCTTGTCCTGCCCGGACACCTCGCCGAACTCGGAGACCACCTCGGCCAGTGCGGCGGGCATGCTCATACCGACCCGGGTTCCTCCCCGTCGACGATGGGCACCCGCACGGTGTTGCCCCATTCCGTCCACGAGCCGTCATAGTTGCGCACGCCCTCGATGCCCAGCAGGTGGGTCAGCACGAACCAGGTGTGGCTGGAGCGCTCACCGATGCGGCAGTAGGCGATCGTGTTGTCGCCGGGCGTGACGAACGAGTAGATCTCGTCGAGCTCCGCGCGGCTGCGGAAGTGCCCGCGCTCATCGGCGGCCTTGGCCCACGGCACCGACCGCGCGGTGGGGATGTGGCCGCCGCGCAGCGCACCCTCCTCGGGGTAGTCCGGCATGTGGGTGCGCTCGCCGGTGTACTCCTGCGGTGAGCGGACGTCGATCAGGGTGGCCCTGCGGCCCGAATCCTTCAGCGCCGCAAGCACATCCTCCCTGTAGGCGCGAATCGGTGCGTCGTTGCGCTCGACCACCGGGTAGCCGGCGGTTTTGGTGTTCGGGACGTCGAGTGTGGTGTCGCGCCCCTCGGCCAGCCAGGCGTCGCGCCCGCCGTTGAGCAGCCGCACATCCGGGTGGCCGAAGAGGGTGAACACCCACAGCGCGTACGCCGCCCACCAGTTGCTCTTGTCGCCGTAGAGGACCACGGTGTCGTCGCGCGAGATGCCCTTGCGGTTCATCAGCTCAGCGAACTGCGCGCCGGTGATGTAGTCGCGCACGTGGGGGTCGTTGAGGTCGGTGTGCCAGTCGATCTTGACCGCGCCGGGGATGTGGCCGACGTCGTAGAGCAGGACGTCCTCATCGGACTCGACCACCACCAGGCCGGGGGTGCCGAGGTTCTCCGCCAGCCAGTCGGTGGTGACCAGGCGTTCGGGGTGGGCGTAGTCCTGCAGCGACGGGGAGGGATCGGGAGGCAGAGGCACGCCGCCAGCCTAGGCGATCAGCGGTTGGCCGCCCACAGCTCGCCGATGGCCAGCCCGACGTCCTCGAACAGCCGCCGGGTCACCGCGAGCCCGAGGCCGACGACGTTGGACGGGTCGCCGTCGACCCCGTCGAGGAACCAGCCGCCCAAGCCGTCGATGGTGAACGCACCCGCCACCCCGAGCGGTTCGCCGCTGGCCACGTAGGCCTCGAGTTCGGCCTCGGTGGGCACGCCGAAGCGCACGGTGGTGACGGCCGGGGCGCTTCGGGTCTGCGGCGCGGCGCCGTCGGCCATCCGGATGACGCAATGGCCGGTGAACAGCTGCCCGGCCTTGCCGGCCATCGACGCCCACTGAGCGCGTGCCTGTTCGGGTGTGCCCGGTTTGCCGCACAGCCGCCCGCTGACGTAGAGCATCGAGTCGCACCCGATCACCACGGCGTCGGCGGAGACGTCGGCGGGCAGATCGCGGCTGACCGCCTCGGCCTTGGCGCGGGCCAGGGCGGTGACCACGTCGGCGGGGTCGGCGGCCTCGCCCAGCGCGGCGACGATCGCGTCCTCGTCCACCCCGGACACCACGACCAGCGGGTCGATCCCGGCGCCGCGCAGCACCCGCAGCCGGCCGGTGGAGGCCGAGCCGAGTACGACGCGGGTCATGCGGACCCTGTCATCATCGGCGAAGGTGCGTGCGGTCCCTCAAGGTCACGACCTCCCAGCTCGCGAAGCCGTAGCGCAGCTTGTCCACCGGGTGGCCCCACAGATTCAGCTCCTGCGGGCCGGGCGAGGGGTGACCACCCCCGGCGGCAGCCAGGACGGTGACGACCGCGGCCAGTTCGGCCGGTGTGGGATGTCCGCGCAGCACCCGGATCTCCGGGGCGGCGTGCGCGGGTTCGTCGAGGGTCAGCTGATGCGGGTCGGAGACCTCGGTGATGTCCTCGTGCTTCACAGCGGGATGTTCCCGTGCTTCTTGGGCGGGGTCTGAACGATCTTGCGTTCCAGCAGGCGCAGCGCGTTGGCGATGTAGCCGCGGGTGTGCGACGGCGGGATGACGGCGTCGACGTATCCGCGCTCGGCGGCGATGTAGGGGTTGACGAGGGTGTCCTCGTAGTCCTGCTGCAACTCCACCCGCAGCGCCTCGACGTCCTCGCCGTTCTTCGCGGCCTCGCTGAGCTGTTTGCGGTACACGAACCCCACCGCGCCGCCGGCGCCCATCACGGCGATCTGCGCCGTCGGCCACGCCAGGTTGACGTCGCAGCCCATGTCCTTGGAACCCATGACGCAGTACGCGCCGCCGTAGGCCTTGCGGGTGATCACCGTGATCTTGGCGACGGTGGCCTCGCCGTAGGCGTAGAGCAGTTTCGCGCCGCGGCGGATGATGCCGTTGTACTCCTGCTCGGTGCCGGGAAGGAACCCGGGCACGTCGACGAGCATGATGATCGGGATGTTGAAGCAGTCGCAGGTGCGCACGAACCGCGCCGCCTTCTCCGCGGCGTTGATGTCCAGGCAGCCGGCGAACTGGGTGGGTTGGTTCGCCACGATGCCCACCGCGCGCCCGTCGATTCGGCCGAAGCCGACGATGATGTTCTGCGCGTAACCGGCCTGGATCTCCAGGAACTCGTCGTCGTCGAGGATCCGGGTGATGACCTCGTGCATGTCGTAGGGCTGGTTGGGCGAGTCCGGGATCATGGTGTCGAGTTCGAGGTCCTCGTCGTTGAGGTTGTCCTCGATGGCACCCGGGTGCGGCGGCGCGGGGTAGCGCGGCGGTTCGGCGTAGTTGTTCGGCGGCAGGTAGCTCAGCAGGTCGCGGACGAAGTCGAAGGCGTCCTGCTCGCCGGAGGCGACGTAGTGCAGCGTGCCCGACTTGCTCATGTGCGTGTGCGCGCCGCCGAGTTCCTCCATGGTGACGTCCTCACCGGTGACGGTCTTGATGACGTCGGGTCCGGTGATGAACATCTGGGAGGTCTGGTCGACCATGATCACGAAGTCGGTGAGCGCGGGGGAGTAGACGTGACCGCCGGCCGCGGCACCCATGATGAGCGAGATCTGCGGGATGACGCCGGAGGCCTTGATGTTGTTGTGGAAGATCCGGCTGTAGAGGCCGAGGGAGACCACACCCTCCTGGATGCGTGCGCCCGCGCCGTCGTTGATACCGATCAGCGGGCGGCCGGTCTTGATCGCCAGTTCCTGGACCTTGACGATCTTCTCGCCGTACACCTCGCCGAGGCTGCCGCCGAAGACGGTGGCGTCCTGGCTGAAGATGCACACCTCGCGGCCGTCGATGGTGCCGTAGCCGGTCACCACGCCGTCGCCCACCGGACGGTTCTCCTGAAGGTTGAACGTGGTGGCGCGGTGGCGGGCCAGCGCGTCGAGTTCGACGAAGGAGTCCTCGTCGAGCAGCGCCAGGATCCGCTCGCGGGCGGTGAGCTTGCCCTTGGCGTGGGTCTTCTCGACGGCAGCCTCACCGACCGGGTGCAGGGTCTCCTCGGCGCGGCGGCGCAGATCGGCCAGCTTGCCCGCCGTGGTGTGAATATCAGCGTGGATGTCCGAGGCCGTCTCCGTCATGGGTCACGATGGTACCCATGGGCTACCCCCGCAACGTGCTGGCCGAGGGCGAGCAGGTGGTGCTGCACCGCCACCCGCACTGGCGCAGGCTCGTCGGGCCGGTGCTGGCTCTGCTGGTGCTCACCGCGCTGGCCTCGTTCGGTGCCGCGGTGGTGAGCCGCACCGGCTGGGATCCCCGCGCCCGGCAGGTGGTCTCGGCGGTGATCGCCGTTCTGTGGCTACTGCTGGTGGTGTGGCTGACCGTGCGGCCGTTCATCGCCTGGCTGACGACCCACTTCGTCATCACCGACCGGCGGGTGATGTACCGCCACGGCGTGCTCAACCGGGCCGGCATCGACATTCCGCTGGCCCGGATCAACAGTGTGGAGTTCTCCCACGGACTGCTCGACCGGATGGTGCGCACCGGCACCCTGGTGATCGAGTCGGCGTCGCAGGATCCGCTGGAGTTCACTGACATCCCGCACGTCGAGCAGGTGCACTCACTGCTCTACCACGAGGTGTTCGACGCCCTCGACGAGGACGAGCGGTAGACGAGCGGTAACCGCCTCAGGCGGCGGGGGACCGGCCGCGACGGCGCCGCACCGAGATCTCGTCCTCGAGCACCTCGGCCACGCCACCGGAGGTCAACGTCGCCTCCAGCGCCTTGTCGGGCCCGTCGGCGAACGTGTCGGGGAAGACCCAGCGGCGGAACGCCCAGAACCGGAAGGCCATCTGCAGCAGGTTGCCGATGATGTAGGCGGCCAGGAAGTCGGCGACGTTCTCGACCGCCAGTGAGATGTACGGGGTCTGCAGGTGCAGGACGTAGCGGGAGAACCACAGCGGCGCCATGCTCAACAGCACACCCACGCCGCTGAAGCCGAAGAACAGCAGGGCCTCGTGGTGGCGCTCCCGGCCGCCGCGATCCCGGAAGCTCCACTCGCGGTTGAGGATGTAGGAGGCGATCACCGCGACGATGCCGGCGATCACCTTCGCCGTCACCGGCTTGGGTTCGAGGATCGTCAGCTTCAGGGTGAAGAAGATCGCCGAGTCGATGACGAAGGTGGTCGCGCCGACGATCGCGAACTTGATCAGTTCGTGGTGCCGCTCGGCGAACGGCCGCATCGGCCGGGGCAGCCGGGCGATGGTGGCATCGGCGAAGGACACGAGGGCAAAGTCTACGGAAAACCGCCGGTGGTTGCGTAGCGATGCTGGTCAGCCAGCAGATCATGGCAGCATGGGCGCCGTGCCGAAGGTAGCGATGGTGGGCGGTGGGCAATTGGCCCGCATGACGCACCAGGCCGCGGTCGCGCTGGGTCAGAGCCTGCGGGTGCTCGCGGTCAGCGCCGACGACCCCGCCGCCCAGGTGTCGCCCGATGTGGTGCTGGGTTCGCACACCGATCTCGACGCGCTGCGCCGGGCCGCCGCCGGGGCCGACGCCCTGACCTTCGATCACGAGCACGTGCCGCCGGAGTTGCTCGAGGTTCTGGTCGGCGACGGGGTGACGGTGCTGCCGCCGCCGCAGGCTCTGGTGTGCGCGCAGGACAAGCTGGTGATGCGACGGCGGCTGGCCGACCTCGGCGCGCCGGTGCCGCGGTTCCGCCACGCCACCGATGTCGGTGACGTCGACGCCTTCGCCGCCGAGGTGGGCGGCGCCATGGTGGTCAAGGCGGCTCGCGGCGGATACGACGGCCGCGGGGTGGTGCTGGCCGGTGACGTCGCCGCGGCCCGCGAGGCGGTGTCGGGCTTCCTGGCCTCCGGTGTGGACGTTCTGCTCGAGGAGAGGGTTTCCATGCGCCGCGAGTTGGCGGCGCTGGTGGCGCGATCCCCGTTCGGGCAGGGCTCGGCCTGGCCGGTGGTGGAGACCGTGCAGCGCGACGGGATCTGCGTCACGGTGCTCGCGCCCGCGCCCGAGCTGTCCGACGAGGTGGCGGCGCAGGCCGAGCGGCTGGCGCTGCGGATCGCCGACGAACTCGGGGTGGTGGGCGTGCTGGCCGTCGAACTGTTCGAGACTGTCGACGGCGCCCTGGTGGTCAACGAACTGGCGATGCGGCCGCACAACTCCGGGCACTGGACCATGAACGGCGCGGTCACCAGTCAGTTCGAGCAGCACTTGCGCGCGGTGCTGGACTATCCGCTCGGCGACACCCGGCCGATCGCGCCGGTGACGGTGATGGCCAACGTCCTCGGCGCCGGCCAGCAGCCCGCGATGGCCATGGACGAGCGCCTGCACCACCTGTTCGGCCGCATCCCCGACGCGCATGTGCACCTGTACGGCAAAGAGGAGCGTCCGGGCCGCAAAATTGGCCACGTGAACGTTCTCGGGGAGGATGTCGGGGTGGTGCGGGAACGGGCCGAGCGGGCGGCGCACTGGCTGTCGCACGCCCGGTGGACGGACGGATGGACACATGACTGAGGCCCCGCGCGTCGGCGTGATCATGGGCAGCGACAGCGACTGGCCCGTCATGCAGGCCGCCGCCGAGGCGCTCGCGGAGTTCGACGTGCCCTTCGAGGTCGGCGTCGTCTCCGCGCACCGCACCCCCGCCCGGATGCTGGACTACGCGCGCGGCGCGGCCGACCGCGGTATCGAGGTGATCATCGCCGGGGCCGGGGGAGCGGCGCATCTGCCCGGCATGGTGGCCTCGGCCACGCCGCTGCCGGTGATCGGGGTTCCGGTGCCGCTGGCCGCACTCGACGGCATGGACTCGCTGCTGTCGATCGTGCAGATGCCGGCCGGCGTGCCGGTGGCGTGCGTGTCCGTCGGCGGCGCGCGCAACGCCGGGCTGCTGGCGGTGCGCATTCTGGGATCCTCGGATGCCGTCCTGCGGGCGCGGATGGGAGAATTCCAGAAGAACCTCGAGGCGGAGGTCCTGACCAAGGACCGGGCGCTTCGGGAGCGGTTGCTTGGAGAGTAACTCGACAGACTAAAGGAGGCCCTGATGGCGTGGTCCGGTGATTCGTCGTTCGATGTGTTCCGTCTGCCCGAGGAGCATGAGGAACTGCGCGCGGCGATCCGCGCCCTCGCCGAAAAGGAGATCGCCCCGTTCGCCGCGGCGGTGGACGAGGAGGTGCGCTTCCCCGACGAGGCGCTGGAGGCACTCAACGCCTCCGGCTTCAACGCCATCCACGTGCCCGAGGAGTTCGGCGGCCAGGGTGCCGACTCGGTGGCGGCCTGCATCGTCATCGAGGAGGTCGCCCGCGTCGATGCGTCGGCGTCGCTGATACCGGCGGTCAACAAGCTCGGCACCATGGGGTTGATCCTGCGCGGCTCCGACGAGCTGAAGAAGAAGGTGCTGCCGGAGATCGCCGACGGCAAGATGGCCTCCTACGCGCTGTCCGAGCGCGAGGCGGGCAGCGACGCGGCGGCCATGCGCACTCGCGCCAAGGCCGACGGCGACGACTGGATCCTCAACGGCTCCAAATGCTGGATCACCAACGGCGGCAAGTCGAGCTGGTACACGGTGATGGCGGTGTCGGACCCGGACAAGGGCGCCAACGGCATCTCGGCATTCATGGTCCACGAGGACGACGAGGGCTTCACCGTCGGACCCAAGGAGCGCAAGCTCGGCATCAAGGGCTCGCCCACCACCGAGTTGTACTTCGAGAACTGCCGCATTCCCGGCGACCGGATCATCGGCGAGCCGGGCACCGGTTTCAAGACGGCGCTGGCCACCCTGGATCACACGCGGCCCACCATCGGCGCGCAGGCCGTCGGTATCGCGCAGGGCGCGCTGGACGCGGCGATCGACTACACCAAGGACCGCAAGCAGTTCGGCCGTCCGGTGGCCGACAACCAGGGTGTGCAGTTCATGCTGGCCGACATGGCGATGAAGGTCGAAGCCGCCCGGCTGATGGTGTATTCCGCGGCCGCCCGCGCCGAGCGCGGCGAGCCCGATCTGGGTTTCATCTCCGCGGCCTCGAAGTGCTTCGCCTCCGACATCGCCATGGAGGTCACCACCGATGCCGTGCAGTTGTTCGGCGGCGCCGGCTACACGGTGGACTTCCCGGTGGAGCGGATGATGCGTGACGCCAAGATCACCCAGATCTACGAGGGCACCAACCAGATCCAGCGCGTGGTGATGTCGCGCGCGCTGCTGCGCTGACTTATTCCGCGGGCCGCAGGTGGGTGATATCGCCGGCTGAGACGGCGACGTTCTGGCTTCCGGTGTCGATGACGAGCTGGCCGAGTTCGTCGATATCGGTTGCGGTGCCGGTGATCTCGCGGTCCCCGGGCAGCAGCGCGCGCACGTTTCTTCCCAGTGTGACGCTGCGGTGGCGGTAGTCAGCGACCAGCGACGAATCCTCACCGGCGGTGATCTTCCAGCGGTCGATGCGGGCGGTCCACTCGGCGAGGATGCTGCCCAGGAGTGCGCTGCGATCCAGCATGGTCGAGCCCAGCATCAGCAGTGAGGTGGCCCGTTCATCGGGAGCCTCGTCTGCGGTCATCGACACGTTGAGTCCCAGGCCCACCACGATCACCGGATTCGGGGACGCCATCTCGGCGAGGATGCCGCCCAGTTTGCCCTCGCCGACCTGAATATCGTTGGGCCACTTCAGTCCCGGCGCGATGCCGGTGGTGGCCTCCACGGCGTCGGCGACCGCCACGCCGGTGAGCAGCGGCAGCCAGCCCCAGGCGTGGGTGGGCAGCTCGGTGGCGTCGACACCGAGTGACAGCGCGATCTGCGAGCGCGGGGGAGTGGACCAGCTGCGCCCGTGCCGTCCGCGGCCAGCGCTCTGGTGTTCGGCGACGAGCACCATGCCGCCGATGTCTTTGCCGGCGGCATGGTGGGCCAGCAGATCAGCGTTGGTCGATCCGGTGGACTCGACGACATCGAGGCGTCGCAGCGGCCGGTCGGGTCCGACGAGATCGCGGCGGACGCCGTCGACGTCGAGGGGTGCACGATGCGGATTACCTGAGGCGGGCGTCAGTCCGCTAGATTCTGCGTCCGTGACCATGATTCGTACCGTAACCGCGGCGGCCGCCGCCGCGATGTCCGCCCTCTTCGCGCTTCCCGCCGTCGCCCATGCCGACGACCTGGTGATCCCGCCGCAGATCCTCGATACGACCTGCAGCCTGGACCAGTTGATGGCCGCCACCCAGCAGGTGATGCCGCTGGTCTACTCCGACCTGATCGCCAAGTACCAGTCCGAGCCGCCGTGGGTGCAGGGCGGTGTGGTGTTTCACCTGAACCGGCTGCTGCAGAAGTCGCCCGCGGATCGCCAGCAGGAGATCGACACGCTGGCCGAGTTCGTCCCGCAGTACACGCCACTGTTCGTGATGGCCGAACCGGTCGCCGAGGAGATCACCGCGGCGTGTCCGACCTTCCCGGTGGTCAACCCTGCGGTCTGGAATCCGCCGCCCGCGCCGCCGGCCCCGGCCGCCCCGCCGGCTCCGGCTCCGGACGCCCCGGCTCCGGACGCTCCAGCCCCGACTCCGGCTCCCGCTCCGACTCCCTAGCGGGTCACTCCAGCGTTCGGGTCACCTTCTCGGTGGTCCGTCGGCGCTCGAGGGCGCCCGCATCCGGATTCGTCACCATGATCACCGACGCGCCCGACGCCAGGACCGCGGCCAGGTCCTCAGTGGGCAGTGGCACGAGGGCCATCACCCGGTCTGAGTCGCTGAGGCCCAACGACTCCGCGCGCAGACGCGCCGACGCGAGCACGTCGTCCACCGACTGCCCGTCGAGTGCCGGGCCGGGCGCGCGCTCGGGCACGATCTGGTCGCCGTGCACCCGCACCGCCGTCGCGTAGTCGGTCACCCCGATCGGTACATCCTCGGCAGGTTTACCGAAAGGATCCAGCGAAAGCACGGCGATCTCCGCCGCCCCCGACGAGTCGGCCTCATCCAGCCGATCCCGTGTGCACAGCGCGACATCGGCCGCACCGCTCGACACCACCTCGGCCCCGATCCACCACACCCCGAGCAGCACCGCCGCGGTCTGCCAGTGCGCGGGCAGCAGCACGGCCACCCGGCTGCCCGGACCCACACCGAACTCGTCGCGCAGCAGGTTCGCGGTCTTGGCCGCCCAGTTCGCCAGCGTCACCGTGGACAGTTCGATGCGTTCACCGCATCCGTCGTCGTAATAGGTGATGCGCGGGCCCATCGGGTCGCGGTCGAGCAACGGGCCGAGCAGCGCGTCGGTCAGATTCACGCGCTCATTAACGCACGCTAGTTGACGCACTTGGGGTCGTCGGGCCCCGCGGTGATCACCGGCGACGGCGGCGGCGCCTGCTCAGCGACAGCCTCGAATTCCTGGGCGGACTTGTCGATGGTCTCGCCGGTGGGCAGCGTCCCGTCCAGACCCGAGCCGGGCCCGGCGTAGTCCTCGGTGAGCACCACCCGCACCGTGCCGGACGGGACGGAGGAGTCCACCACGATCGGCAGCCCGCCGAGTTCCTTCGCCACCGCCTGCGCACCCTGATCGCCCTCGGCGGGCGCCTGCACCTGGCTGGAGGTCACCTTGGCCTTGTCGTTGTTGCCCACCGTGCCGATCGCGAATCCGCCGGCGCCCAGGCGATCCGACACCGCGGCGGCCAGTCCGTTGATGTCGCTGTCGTTGATCACGTCGGCGGTGGTCTGGTCGGGGGAGTAGGCGACGACGGCCGTCTTGCCCTCGGCCTGATCGTGCAGCAGGCTGTCCACCCAGTCGTGCACCTGGGTGGGATCCACCCGGACCACCGACTGCATACCGTCGTCGCTCCAGCCGTCCTCGGCGAGCACCGGGATGGTCGCGAACGCGACGTTGCCGGCCGCCAGCTTCTGCAACTGCTTGAGGAAGTCCATCACGTCCCAGCCCGAGGAGATCACCACCGAGCGCTGGATCGCATTCTGCAACTGGTTCAGCGTCGCCGGGCTGGTGAGCGTCTTGCGCGAGATCACCTCGTGGGCGAGCGACGCCATCACCACCTGCTGGCGTACCACCCGGTCGAGGTCGCCGCGCGGAAGGTCGTGGCGCTGCCGGACGAAGCTCAGTGCCTGCGGTCCGTCCAGGTGCTGCCAGCCGGCCGGGAAGTCCGCCCCCGAAAGCGGTTCGTACACAGCGTTTTTGAGGCACACCTCCACGCCACCCAGCGCGTCGGTGATGAGCGAGAAACCCAGCAGGCCGATCTCGGCGTAGTGGTCAACGCTCACGCCGGTGAGGTCGGCGACGGTCTGGATGAGCGCGTTGCGGCCGGCCTCCACCGCTTGGGGTTCGGCGACGAGCGGGTCCCCGCCCTGGTTCTCGACGAGTTCCTTCATGGTGTCGAGTTTCACTTCGCCGTACACGCCGTTGATCTTGGTCATGCCCAGCCCGGGTGCGGCGACGTAGGAGTCGCGCGGAATGGAGATCGCCGTCGCCGAGCGGCCGTTGTTCGGGATGCGGACCAGGATGATGGTGTCGGTGTTGGTGGCGACGTCGTCGCCGGCGTGCAGCGCCGCCAACTCGTCGGCGGACAGTGGGTTACCGTGCGCGTCGGTGCGGCTGTCCATGCCGACCAGCAGGATGTCGGTCGCGCCGTCGTCGCTGTCGCCGCCGAGCAGTGCGGTGGTGAAGTGGAAGATGCCGGTCTCGAAGGAGCGCACCGAACCCCACGCCACTCCGGTGCCGACCATGAC
>VEQU01000058.1 GCA_018883075.1 Mycobacterium sp. | reverse complement strand
TCCTGGCCTGGTGCAGCCACGGGTTGCGTCGGCGCAGTCCGATCAGAAACTGGTGAAGGGTGAGGACGTCGCGGACGGCGCCACCGGGATCGGCCGGCACCGGACCGAACTCAGGGCGCACGGCGTCGTCGCCGCCGGCACGGTCCTCTTTGACCGCCTGGAAGGCGAGCTCGTCGCCGGCGTAAACCGACGGCACGCCTCCGGTGGTGAACTGCACGACGAGGGCGTGCGGCAGGTGAGCGGGATTATCCAGTCGGCTCCCGATGCGGGTGACGTCGTGATTGCCGACGAAGACCAGGGGAGCGAAGGTGTCCAGAAATCCGTTGTGGCGCTGCAGTGCCCAGTCCAGTTCGTGGAAGTTGCCGTCATTGAGACTGCTCCAGATCGCCTTCCACAATTCGTATTGGGTGACGGAGTCGACGCCGGCGGCATCGACGAACCCGGCGTAGTCACCGTGGATGACCTCGGCCAGGAACCAGGCATCCGGGTGTGTCCGGCGGACCCGCGGCAGCACATCCGCCCAGAACGACTGCGGTACCGCGTAGGCCGCGTCCAGTCGCCACCCGTCGGCTCCACGGCCGAGCCAGTGGTTCATCACCTCGACGGTGTAGTCCGCCACGGCCGGACTGCGGTGATTGAGGGTGATCAGCTCGCCGTGGCCCTCGAAGGTGTGGAACCGGCCCGGCCGCCCCCGGAACCATCCGGCCGCCTCCGCGTCGCCCTCCGCGGCCTGCAGGTAGCGCCGGAATTCGGTGCCCACGTGATTGAAGACGCCGTCGAGCAGGACGCGCAGGCCCCGCCGGTGGGCTTCGCCGACCAGATAATCGAAGTCACTGTCGTCACCCAATCGCGGGTCGATGCGGAAGTGGTCGGTCGTGTCGTACCCGTGTGTGCGGGAGGCGAACACCGGACCCAGCGCGAGCCCCGAGGCCCCGAGGCCGACCGCATGGTCGAGCCAGCCGACGACCCGGCGTAGCCGATGCTCTTCGGCAACCGGTACCGGGTCGGCGGGAAAGGCTCCGACGAACCCCAACGGATAGATCTGCCACCAGATCGCGTGGCGCACCCAGTCCGGGCCGCGGTCGGCCATGCCCGAACTCTACGCACGGCACCGGCGGCGAATCCCGCTTAGACGCCCCCATTTAGACACTGCGACTCCCCACGTGTTCTAGTGCAGGGGTGCTGGAGTTCACCGTCGAGGACTGGCCGCCCGAGGAGGTGGCCCGGCTACGCGGAATCTATGAGCCGCTGGCCGAGTCGGTTCGGGAACTGGTCGACGCGACCATCCGCACCGAAGCCGACGCGGACACCGTCGCGGCGGTCAAGCGCGACGTCGACGACGCCGTGCGACGTCTGCGCAGGCGGCAGATCCCGGGTGCATTCGGGGTGCGGCAGACCACCTTCGGCGAGAGCGTCGGATGGGGTAACGCCGTCATCGGCATCCGCAATGCGTTCGCGCCGCCGGTGATCACCCACCGCGACGAGTCCGGGCGGATCTGGGCCGACTTCGAACTGGGTGCGGCCTACGAAGGGCCTCCGGGCCACGTCCACGGCGGCGTATCGGCGATGATCCTCGATCATCTGCTCGGCGAGGCGGCTAGTCCCGATCGCAAGCCGCGTCTGACCGGAAGTATCACCGTGCGCTATGTCCGCGCCACGGCTCTGGGACGGCTACGGGTCGAGGCGCGGCCGACCAGGACCGACGGAGTCAAGACGTTCTGCGCCGGGCACATCTCGGATGCCGATGGGATCACCGTGGAGGCTGAGGGTGTGTTCATCACACCGCGCTGGCTTCGTGAGGACGCGCAGTCCTGATGGAAAAGGTGATCATCGCGATGCGCGCCCCCGACGTCGACGAGACGTGGGTGCAACGGTTATGCGGGCCGGTGGCCGCAGATCTGATGGCCCTCGAACCACGGGGGATGACCCTGAACCTGCGTGACACCGCTGTGCGTGACTCGCTGATGACCCTCACCACCCTGGATCCGCCGGTGCAGGGATTCCTCACCCTGTGGGTCGATCAGCACTACGGCGAGCAGATCTCGGGTGCGCTGGAGATCCTGCGCCGGGAGGCTGACGGCATCGCCGCCTACCTGGTGACCGAGTCGGTGCCGATGCCGCCGCCGGCCTCCGAACCTGGACGGCGGGCCCCCGGGATGGCCAACATGGCGCTTCTGCGCCGGCCCGCCGACCTCGACGAGCCGACGTGGCTGGCCCGCTGGCACCGCGACCACACCCCGGTGGCGATAGCCACCCAGTCCACCTTCGGCTACGTGCAGAACTACGTGGTGCGGCCTCTCACCGACGCGGCGCCTACGGTGTCGGCCATCGTGGAGGAACTGTTCCCCATCGAGGCGGTGACCAGCCTGCACGCCTTCTTCGGCGCCGCCGATGACGCCGAACTGAGTAACCGGATGGATCGCATGATCGCCAGCACCGCGGCGTTCGGCGCCAACGTCGACGTCGACACGGTCCCCACCGGCCGCTACGTCTTCGCCGACCCACTCACGCCCCGTCGCGCCCTAGGCTCATCCTCGTGACACTGCTGATCGACGACGCGAACCGGGTGCGCACCATCACCCTCAACCGGCCGGAGGCGCTGAACGCCTTCAACGAGCAGATGTACGACGCCACCGCCGAGGCACTCGGCGTCGCGGCGGCCGATCCCGAGGTGGCCGTCGTGGTCATCACCGGCGCGGGGCGGGCGTTCTGCGCCGGCCAGGACCTCACCGAGATGCAGGCGCGCATCACCGATCCGGGTTTCACGCCCGGTAGGCACGGCTTCCCGGGTCTGATCGACGCCCTCGGTGCCTTCCCGAAACCGCTCATCTGCGCCGTCAACGGTGTGGGAGTGGGCCTGGGCACCACCATCCTCGGCTTCGCCGATCTGGCGTTCATGGCCACCACCGCCCGGCTGAAGTGCCCTTTCACCAGCCTGGGTGTGGCTCCGGAGGCGGCCTCGTCCTATCTGCTGCCTCAGTTGATCGGACGGCAGAACGCGGCCTGGATGCTCATGTCCAGCGAATGGGTCGATGCCGCCGAGGCGCTGAGCATGGGCCTGGTGTGGAAGCTGTGCGAGCCCGGTGACCTGGACGAGCAGACGCGACACTACGCCGAAGTGCTTGCCGCACGGCCGATTCCGAGCCTGATGGCCGTCAAGCGGACGATGACCGAACCGATCCGGGGTGATGTGGCGGCCGCACGCGCGCGCGAAGACGGGTGCTTCGCCGAACTGATGGGCGCTGCGGCCAACGCCGAAGCGCTGGCCGAGTTCACCCGCGGCCGCTCGCGCTGACCGCCGCCTGGACCGCCGCCCTCAGGTTGCGCAGGCACCGTCCGCAATCCAGGCCCGCCCCGCAGGCCGCCGCCACCTGCTTGGGCGTACACGCGCCCATGGCGACCGCGTCCGAGATCGTTTTGGAGGTCGTCCCACTGCACAGGCACACGTACATCGGTTACCACCCTAACTAAAGTTAGGCTGTCCTACAACAGGGGTCCGGTTGGGTAGACTTGCGAACCCGAATACCGGTATTGGCGATCTAGCAAGGAGGGTGATCGGACGTGCAAGGCGATCCGGATGTCCTGCGTCTGCTCAATGAGCAGCTCACCAGCGAGCTCACAGCGATCAACCAGTACTTCCTCCATTCGAAGATGCAGGACAGCTGGGGATTCACCGAGATCGCCAAGCACACCCGCGCGGAGTCGATGGAGGAGATGGTGCACGCCGAACGGATCACCGACCGGATCCTGCTCCTCGACGGCCTGCCCAACTACCAGCGGATCGGCTCGCTGCGCATCGGGCAGACCCTGCGTGAACAGTTCGAAAGCGATCTCGCGATCGAGTACGAGGTGCTCGCGCGGCTCAAGCCCGGGATCGTGATGTGCCGCGAGAAACAGGACTCCACCTCCGCCGCACTCTTCGAGGCCATCCTGGCCGACGAGGAAAGCCACGTCGACTATCTGGAGACGCAACTGGCGCTGATGGACAAGCTCGGCGAGGAGTTGTACTGCGCGCAGTGCGTGTCGCGGCCCCCGTCCTGAGCGACCCCCGGCCGGCGGCTGAGCCAGGCTACGACAGCAGCGCTATCACGTCCGGCGGCGAGCCGGCGCCGAGTGGCGTGCGGCCGATCTCGGAGAGGTCGGTGAGGTCATAGGCGACGACGGAGGTCTCACCGACCGCGTACAGCACATCGCCGATCCGCACCATCCGCAGCACCGGTCCATCGGCGTGGATCCGTCCGAGTTGCTCGACACCGCCGGCGCCGACCCGCAGGACGTGCAGGCTCTGGTCGTAGCGGTATTCCTCGGTCTGCGGGTCGTATCCGCTGGCCGTCAGCGGCACCACAAGCAATCCGTCCTGTGCGGAGTACAGCAGTGCGTGATGGTCGAACTGTGCATCCGATGACGACCACTGCGCGGTCTCGTCGAGGAACTGGCGCTCGATCAGGCTCAGGTCCGCACCCTCGCTGACGTCGAAGACCGAGACATGCATGCGGGTGTTCCAGGTGCCCGGCTCGTTCTCCTGCCCGATGCCCAGCAGCAATCCGTCGCCGATGGACTGCAGGTAGTTGGAGAAGCCTGGAATGACGAGCTCGCCCTCGACCACCGGGCCGGTGGGATCGCGCAGGTCGATCGCGAAGAGGGGATCGGTGCGCAGGAAGGTGACCAGATACGCCGTGTCACCGGCGAAGCGGACGGCGTACAACTGCTCTCCCGGCGCGAGGCCGGTGACACTGCCCACCACGTCGAGGGTGCTGCCGGCGGTGTCGAGAACATGGACTCCGGAGTCGTTCACGGTGGCCCAGGTTCCGCCGGCCCACTGCGAACTCCAGGTGTGGGTCGCCACCCGCAGATAGCCGCCCTGCTCGTCCATGGCGAATTGATTGATGAGCGTGCCGGGCACCGTTCCGGTTGACTGCCAGGCGAGTTCGGCTCCGCTCACGCCGAAACGGTCGATGCGCGTATCGGTTGTCGAACCGAAGCCTGAGTACCGCTCCTGTGCGGTGGCGAGGTAGAGCGCGTCAGGCGTCATGTACACCGTCGTCCCGCTGTTGCCGACGAAGCTGGCCACGCTGGAGGTGAATCCGGAGCTTGCGGATGTGTTCGTCGAGTCGACGGACACGATGGTGACCATGGACTGCTGGTCATCGGAGCGCGGTCTGACGATGTCGCCGGCGCCGGCGATCACCCCGAGGTCCATCTGGGTGCCGTCGGCCCCGACCGCGTACGCGTGCGGTAACGACAGCGTGGCGATCTGATCGCCCACCCGCGCCACGTAGGCCTCCCAGGTCTCGTAGGTGTGGTAGCCGACGACCGTCGGCTCGTACCCCTCGCCCGGGACGGCGGGCTTGGCGGCGGACACCTCGGTGTGCAGCGGCTGCGGTAGGCCGAGGTTGCGGTCGAGAACGAGGTAGACCATGCCGTTGACGGCACGGGCATCCCGATACGAGCCGTCGAAGACGGTCTGGGTGGCGACCACCGGAACGCTGCGGTCGGTGATGTCGAAGACGGTGACAGTGGTCTGCGGGTCCCAGTCCCACCACGGGCCGTACGCCATTCGGACCATCGGGCCGTACCAGCCGCCGCCGGACTGGGTGATCACCGTCAGCCTGTCCCCGGAAAGGAACTGTCCCACCACATAGCCGGAGAGCGGTGTCTGGGAGGTGAGCTGGGAGTCGGCGCCGACAATGCTCAACGCGCCGTTGCGTGCGACGTAGATGTAATGGCCGTCGGTCTCGACGAAGTCCGCCTCGTCCACCCCGTCGACTTGATTGTTGGTGTCGGACGTGTCGCCCGGCCGTTCACTGGGGAGCGCGACCGGCACCAGCGCGCCGTCAAGCCACTTGTACACGTAGTCGTACTCGGGCACAGTCTGGCCGAACATTGATCCGTATCGCTGCCAGGCGAGCGTCAGCAGGTAGTCGTTCAATTCGGCGTCGGTCAGGTACGGCGCGGCCACAGATGTCTGACCGCCCGCTGCCGCCGACCCGATCGCCGCGACGAAGCCGAGCAGGCTGCGACGTACCAGCAGCAGCGCGCCCTGCAGAAATTCGGTCACCGTATTGCGGGGCAGCTGAGACATCCAGGTCGCCGCCGAATCGAAGAACCGGCCGATCGCGGCTTCTGCCGCGGCCACCGGTCCGGCGACCGGGCCGGAATTCCAGACCGGATTCGGAGCAGGCTGCCCGGCGCCGACGCTGGTCGACGCTCCGGCGACGGTCGGGTCGGAGGTCGACGCCGGGCCGGGGGCCGCGACCGAGGGTCCCGCCGCCGAGGCCGGGGACGCGGCCGAAGTCGTGGTCGCAGCAGAGGCCGGAGCGGATCCGGCGTGCAGGTGATCGTCGCCCTGTCGCGCCCGGGCATGTCGCACGGCGCCGGCCGGTGTGGTCATTGGGCGAGGATCCGCTTGGGCCGTCGTCACCGGTGTGACGGCCGTCGTCACCGGTGCGGTCTGCGCCGCGGCCGGGTGTGGCCGCGGGCCGGTCGGCCGTTGCGTGCCGCCGGCGGAGGGTCGGGAGGCCTGGGATTTCGCCGGCCCGGCACCGATCTGCGAACCGGAGGAAGCGGAGCTGCCTGGGCCGGTCGAGATTGGGCCGACATCCTGATCAGGGGTTTCCGTTGCCGCCGCGACGGCCTGGGATCCGGCGAGGGACAGGCCCAGCGCCAGCGCCGCCGCGCCCGCGCGCTTCCTGCGCCTGGTCATCGGCCCCCCTGCAGTGTTTACTGGCGAACTTTTCGCCGCCGGGTCGCCGATGACGATAGCACCGCATCGACCCCAGTCAAAGGGATTTCCTCAGGATTCTCTTTTGCTCAGCAAATCTGAATATCAGCTTTTTGGCGTTTGCTCTCGGGTCTCAGGGGCGATTTCCGCCCATGGGCGGTCCGGGGACCCAGGCCAGGACGTCGCGGACACCGTCGTTGTAGACGACGCTGTTCGGCTCGTCACCGACGACGTCGAAGTAAAGCTTGCCCGTGCTGCTCTGGCCGGGTGCCACCTGCGCACCGCTGATGCCGCCGGGGGCGTTGGGGATCAGCGGGTAACCCTGGCCGCTCCGGGCGCGGGCGTTGAACAGCGCGATCAGCGGAGTGGCCCATGTCGAGAAGGCGCTGACGGTCAGCGTCGCCTCGTACAGTTCGCCGTTGTGCGGGACCGGATCGGAACTGCGTCCGAAATCGCTGACCGTGTAGCCGATCATGGGGTTTCCGGCCGCGTCGATGAAGCGGATCTGCTGGCCGAACGCTTTGATGTTGTCGACCGCCGAGGCCGGTGCGGCGGTGACGGTGCCTAGGCTGAGGACGAGAGCCGTGGCGGCGAGAACTCCGGACAACTTCGTGATCTTCACCGTGTCTCCCTTGGTCGAATGGTCCTATCGAGGCCGCGCCCGCCGAAGCGGGATCGTGGCAGACGATACCTGGGGACCCTGGCCGCTGAGTAGCATTGCCCGATGAGCCGAATCGGAGACTTCGCCGACGACGACGTGGCCGGATGGATGGCGCTCTCACCCGGTATCGCCCCCGCGCTGGCCGCCTTCAGCTCCGCCGTTTACAACCGCAACCGGCTTCCCATGCGGGTCCGGGAGATCGCCCGGGTGGTGATTGCCATCGACAACGAATGCGTGGTGTGTCTGAACACCCGCGACGCGGACGGCCCGGCCGCCGGCGTGGATGAAGACCTCTACACCCGTGCCGCGCAGTGGCGGACCTGGCCGGGATACAGCGAACAGGAGCGGCTGGCCGCGGAGTTCGCCCATCGGTTCGCCACCGGGCACACCGCGCTGCGGGAGGACGATGCGTTCTGGGCACGGCTGCGTGAGCACTTCTCCGATGAGCTTCTGGCAGACCTGACCATGTCATGCGCCATGTGGCTGGGCATGGGCCGGATGCTTCGCACCCTCGACATGGGGCAGGCCTGCTCGATTACTCTGCCCAGCCGGGCGTGACATCGATTCAGATCAGCCCGGTGGCGTCGAACTGCCAGCTCATGTCGGCCTTCGCCAGTTGCTCCATCCAGTCTCCGGGCGCATGGTTGGCCAGCCCGCCGAAATCCCAATAGTCTTTCCACAGAACGATTTTCGGCTCACCGTCGCGCTGCTCGACTTTGTGGACGGTGACGAACTGCAGCACCGCCGACTCCCCGGTGGTCCAACGCCACGTCTCGGAGTGCTCGTAAAGGGCGTCGGTGCCGTTGCTGACCAGTACGCCGTCGTGGTTCTCGTAACCGGCCAGCGGGGCCAGGCCCACCTGTAGCCGCTTGATGATGTCGTCTCCTCCGCGGGCCGCGGCGGTGGGGCCGATCGGCATGTCCACGTAGATGCAGTCGTCGGCCAGGAATGGCCTCATAGCGTCCCAGTCGCGTCGGGACAGCGCATCCCACATGCCCAGCACGGTGTCGGACACGGCCCGGTCCACGCCGGGGACCTCAGCGGGCACGAGTGAGCTCGCCGGAGCGCTCGGGGGCGGGCGTCGCGCACCCGGCCCGCAGGAAGCTGCCGGTGCGCCGGGTGCCGAGCAACTCAGTCGGCACACCGTCGCGCACCACCGTCTGCCCGCCGATGAGCACCAGGTTCACCGCGTCGTCGTTGCGGTTGACCATCCGGGGCAGGCCCGCGTACTGCGGCACCGGGCTTTCGGCGTAGTCGTCGAGGCGCTCATCGAGGTGATCGGGGTCGAGCACCACAAGGTCGGCCCGGTCGCCCAGACGCAGGTGCCCGGCGTCGATGTCGTACCAGTCGGCCAGTTCGCCGGTGAGTCGGTGCACGGCGCGCTCGACGCTCATGAAGGGGCGCCCCGCGCGATCGGCGTCACGGACGTGGCGCAGCAGCCGCAGCCCGAAGTTGTAGAACGCCATGTTGCGCAGGTGGGCGCCGGCGTCGGAGAACCCGAGTTGGATTCCGTCGTCGCGGGCCAGTTTCTTGAGCACCTCCGGCCGGTGGTTGGAGATGGTGGTGCGCCAGCGAAGTGCGCGGCCGTGCTCGAGCACCAGATCCAGAAACGCGTCGACGGGATGGAGCCCGCCCCGTTCGACCCCGACCTGCCCGAAGGATTTGCCGATCACCGTTTCGTCCGGGCACTCGACGATCTCAGCGTCGAAGAAGTCACGGTGCCACACCCGCATCCCGAACTTCGTGTCGTAATCCTTGCGGAACCGGCGCCGGTAGTCCTCGTCGGCCAGCAGCGCGTTGCGTTCGACCTCGCCGCGCAGATGCAGTGCCGCAGCGCCGGAACCAAATTCCTCGAAGACCACCAGGTCGATGCCGTCGGCGTAGACCTCGAACGGCACCGGCAGGTGCTGCCAGCGGAAATCTCCGCCGAATCGGTTGATCAACCGGGCGAGCGGGCCAAGCACGGCGATGGCGAACGGATTCGACTTCACGTCCGCCGCGGAGAGCAGACTGGTCTTGAGTTTGCGACGCCCAACCGGAAGTGATTGCGCCAGTTGGGATACCAGGTTCAGCGGATTCTGGATGTCCGGACCGGACTGCAGCACCCGACCGCGCCGCCGAAGCGCAGACTTGAGCCTGCGCAACTCCCGGGGTTTGGCGTAGGTCGACGGCAGTGTGCGCGAGCGGCACGTGTCGCCGTCGATCTTGTCGAACAGCAGTTGCTGCGACGACATCCCGAGGAATCCGGCGTCGAGCGCCTCGGTGAGCATCTGCTCCATTCGAGCCTGCTCGCCCGCCGACGGCCGCACCTGCTTTCGGGTCGCACGGTCCAATCCCATCGTGGCGGTGCGCATATCGGAATGGCCGATGAACGCCGCCAGATTGGGCCCCAGGGGTCGCGCCTGCAGCCCTGCGATGTACTCCTCAGCCGAGTTCCAGTCCTTGGCGCGGTCCACGGCGGAGATGACATGCTCCCTCGGAATCGCCTCCACCCGGCCGAAGAGGTCGCCGGCGTCGACACCTCCGACGTGGATGGTCGACAGCGAGCAGGAGCCGATCAACACGGTCGTCACCCCGTGGCGCACTGATTCGGGCAAACCGGGGCCTTCGAGGACCTCGACGTCGTAGTGGGTGTGGATGTCGACGAATCCGGGCAGCACCCACTTGCCGGCGGCGTCGATCACCTGCGGGCAACCGGTCGCGTCGAGTTCGTGCGGGGTCACCGCGACCACCCGGCCGTCGGTGATTCCGATGTTGCGGACCGCCGAGGGCGCGCCCGTCCCGTCAAACCAGCGCCCCTGGCGAATGATCGTGTCGAAGCTCATGTACCCATAGAACCGACAGGTCAGGCGCCTGTCAACGATCGCGTCCCGGGTTGTCAGCTCACCAGACGGGCGGGGGATCCCAGCCGGACCGGCAGGCTCGCCCAGCCGCGCAGCACCCGGGTGGGGCGGCGCGAGCCGGCCCCGGCCGGCTGGACATCGGGGTAGTGGGTGAAGAAGCGGCGCAGCCCGGCTTCCCCCTCGGCCCGGGCCAGTGCGGCACCCAGGCAGAAATGACGGCCACCGGAGAAGGCCAGATGGCGCCCGGCGTTGGGCCGGCGCACATCGAAGCGGTGCGGGTGGTCGAACAGTTGCGGGTCGCGGTTGGCCGCCGCGAGGTAGATGACCACCATCTCCCCGGCGCGGACCTCGGTGCCGGCGACGGTGGTGTCGGTCCGGGCCACTCGCGCGGTGAGCTGAACGGGTGAGTCGAAGCGCAGGATCTCCTCGACGGCGCCCGGCCACAGATCAGGCTCGGCGACCAGTGCGGCGAGTTGGTCGGGATGGTTGAGCAGCAGGGTGATCCCGTTGCCGAGGAGGTTGACCGTGGTCTCGAAACCGGCGGCGAGCACCAGGCCGGCGATGGCTCGCAGTTCGACATCGTCGAGCCGCACGCCGTCCTCGGAAGCCTCGATGAGCTGGCTCATGAGGTCCTCGCCCGGGTTGTCGCGCAACTGCTGCAGATGGGCGATGAGCCAGTGGTTGAAGCCCTCCAGGCCGCGCTGCACCCGCTGGTAGTCGGCCCAGCTGAGGCCGAAGTCCAGACTGGGCGCGGCGAGTTCGCCGAACTCGAGGATCTTGGGCCGGTCGCCGTCGGGCACTCCGAGGATGTCGCTGATGATGGTGACCGGCAGCTGTGAGCAATACCGCTCGATGATGTCGACCACCCCGGACTCCTGTGCGAGCGAGTCCAGCAGCGCATCCGCGGTGTCCTCGACCCGGTCGCGCAGGGCGTCGACACGGCGGCTGGTGAACACGCTGGACACGGTCTTGCGGTAGCGGGTGTGCTCGGGTGGTTCGACCGCCAGCAGCGACGGCGGCAGCAGCGGGTGCAGCAGATCGGTCCGGGTGCGGCGCTCCAGCCGGCGCAGCGGTGCGGGCAGGCTGGAGCCCATGGAGATCACCCGGAAGTCTTCCGAGCGCAGCAGTTCGTGGGCGACGGCGTGGTCGACGGTCAGGTAGCTGACCCGGGCGCGGATCAGCGGACCCTGCCGCCGCAACTCGTCGTAGAACGCCATGGGATCGGCGCGCAGCGCCGGGTCGGTGAGCAAGCGGGCCTGGGGATCGCCCCGCCGGGCCGACAGACCGGCCGCTGAGCGCACCACACCGTGCATGGCCAGCCAGTGCAGTCGTTCCCTGATCCCGGGCATTGCGCGGCTCCCGGTCAGCGCGGCGGTGTCCAGCTGACGGGTAGCCGCTTGATGCCGTGGATGAAGGCGGAGAGCAGCATCGCCGGTTCCTCGGTCACCGCGATGTCGGGGATGCGGTTGCGCATTTCCTCGAAGACCACGGCGATCTCACGCCGGGCGAGGTTGGCGCCGAGGCAGAAATGCGCGCCGCCGCCGCCGAAGCCGACGTGCTGATTGGGGCTGCGGGTGACGTCGAACATCCAGGGGTTGTCGAATTTGTCCTCGTCGCGATTGGCCGAGCAGTACCACATGGTGACCTTGTCCCCGGCCGGGATCGTCACCCCGGACAGTTCCACGTCGCGGGTGGTGGTCCGACGCATGTAGACCACCGGCGAGGCCCACCGCACGATCTCCTCGACCGCACTCTGGGTGTGCGTCTCGAAATCGTTCCACCAGATCTCGCGCTGCTCCGGGTAGCGGGTCAGCGCCAGCACGCCGTGGCTGATGGCGTTGCGAGTGGTCTCGTTGCCCGCCACGACGAGCAGGATGAAGAACGACGCGATCTCCGCCGAGGTGAGCCGTTCGCCGTCGACCTCGGCGAGAACCAGAGCGGTGGTGAGATCGTCACCCGGGTTGGTGCGGCGGTCTTCGGCCAGCGCGGTGGCGTAGGCGCCGATATCGAAAGCGACCTTGAGGAACTCCTCGTAATCGGTGGTGAGGTCGGGGTCGCCGAATCCGAGAATGATGTTGGTCCAGTAGAAGATCGTGTCGTGGTCGGTCTCCGGGATGCCCATCATGTCGCAGATGACCTGAAGTGGGAGCGGGCCGGACAGCTCGGTCACCAGTTCGCCGTGACCATCGGGGTGGTTGTCGATCAGCCCGTTGACGAGTCGGCGCGCACGGTCGCGGACGAATTCCTCGGTGCGAGCCACGACCCTGGGGGTGAACGCCCGGGAGACGATATTGCGCAGCCGTGCGTGGCGCGGATCGTCGAGGGCGATCATCGACCCGAAATACTCGGCGACTTCCGGCTGCTGGTCGGCGATGGTGATGTTGGGGTAGGAACTGAAGATCTCGGGGTGGCGGCTGGCGAAGTGGACGTCGTCGAACTTCGTCAGCGCCCAGTGGCCCGCTCCGGCGTCGAAGCCCTCGAACTCGATCTCGCGGAAGAACGTGATGGGGGCCTGCGTGCGGAGCGTGGCGAAGGCACCGTCGCGAAACGAGTCGTCGCGCGCCCAGAACTCCAGGGTGCCCAGATTGATGTCCTCGAGCGGGACATGGGGCGGGGGCTGGCCGTTGACGTGCGTTGCGATGGTGCTGATACCCATGTGAACCGTCCCGTCAGTCGATCGTTGCGGATACCCCACAGTAGATTGAGCCCCCCGGACCTGGGAACGCACCTGCCGACGAACTAGCTGCCCGTTTCGACGACCTTCTTGATCCGCTCCAGCGTGGTGCGCATGTCGCGGACGTTGCGGCGCCCGCGCAGGTATCCGGCGAACATCCAGAACACCCGCAACAGCGGCGACTGGTTGAGCCGGAAGGACTCGGTGACGTCGGTACCGTCGCCCGCCGGAGTGAACCGGTAGTGCCAGTTGTTCACGGCCACATCGCCGGGGCCGAGCACCGCGAAGCCGAACTCCCGGCCCGGGTCGCAGGCGGTGACGCGACATACGGTCCAGTAGACCGGCCCGATCTCGTTGCGGCGCACGTGGCCGCGGAACTTGGCGCCCAGTGCCGGCCCGGTGGCCCCATCCAGCCACTGAGCCTCGAACACCTCGGGGGAGAAGCGTCCGGTGTTCTCGATGTTGGCCACCAGATCAAAGATCTTCTCGGCCGGGGCTTTCATGTGCACCGTCACGGAACCTTCCATGACAGCCGATCCTAGGTCAGCTCAGACGTCGTAGACGTTGGCCGGCGTGAGCACCGAGGTGATCGCCTTGGCCACGGCCGTGCTCGGCTGGGGACCGTCGGGCGGGGTGATGTCGGTGTTGACCATGACCGCCACCGTCATGCTCCGCTGGGGTAGGTGGATCACGACGGTCTGGTAGCCGGGCACGCTGCCGTTGTGGCCGATCCAGCCCGCGGTGATGAAGACACCGATGCCGTAGCCGACTCCGGCGGGCAGACCCGGTACCGCCGGGATCGTCAGCTGTTGGGCGCGCAGTTCGGGTCCGATCAGCGAGCCGGAGGCCAGGGCCGGTGCCCACACCCGCAGATCCTCGAGGGTGGAGATCAGCGCTCCGGCCGCCCAGGTGAAACTGGCGGTCCAGTCGGTGGCGTCCGTCGGCGGGCCGCCGCTCTGCAGCGGGTCGGTGTAGCCCCGCGGGTGCGGATCGGGGAACTGAGTTCCGGTGGGGAAGCTGGTGTCCCGCATGCCCAGCGGTTTGAGCACGTTCTCGGTGAGGTAGTCGCCCAGCGCCGCGCCGCCGAGTTTTTCCACCAGCAGGCCGAGCAGGACGTAGTTGGTGTTGGAGTACTGGTAGTGCTCGCCCGGCTCGAACGCCGAGGGCATGTCGAAGGCCCAGCCGAGCAGTTCGGTGGGCGAGAAGTCACGGCGGGGATCGGCGAGAACCTGTTTCTCGAACTCCGGGTTCTGCAGATAGTCCGGCAGCCCGCTGAGCATGGTACCGAGTTGCCGCACGGTGATCGTGGCGCCACCAGGGATGCCGTCGAGGTAGTCCCCGATGGGGTCGTCGAGCTGGAGCTTGCCCTGTTTGACGAGGTGCAGGACGGCGGTTGCGGTGAATGTCTTTGTCACACTGCCGATCCGGCTGTGGTAGCCGGCCCGCATCGGCGCGCCGGTGGTCAGATCGGCGACCCCGGGCGTGCTCACATAGTTGCCCTCGGGCGAGAAGACCCCGATCAGCGCGCCCGGTATCCGGGCTGCCGTCATGGCCCCGGCGATGGCGGCGTCGAGTCTTCCGACGGTGGCGGCGTCGAACGTACGGTCG
>VEQU01000057.1 GCA_018883075.1 Mycobacterium sp. | reverse complement strand
CCCGTGGAGGACGTGCTGCCCGACCTCACCGCGCGCCTGGAGATCGGCAGCGTCGCCGCCGCCGTGCTCGCCGCCCCGCTCGCGAGGGCGGTGTACGCGCACATCACCGCCGATATCGACGTCGACGACGGTGCCGTCGCCGACTACCACCGCCGCAACCCCGGTCGGTTCGCCTCCGACTGCGCACTCGCAGCGCATCTGCGCGGCGCCGCGCGGCGGCGCGCCTTCCGGGTGTGGCTTCAGCAGCGCAGCGCCGCACTGGTGTGGCTGGCACCCGGCTACGAGCACCCCGGCGATCCCCGCCAGCCCGACAACACCCACAAACACTGATGGTGACCCTGGCTCTCGACATCGGCGGCACCAAGATCGCCGCCGGACTTCTCGACGCGAACGGTCAACTGCTGCACAGCAATCGGCAACCCACACCGCGCAGCACCGACCCCGATGAGGTGTGGGCCGCGGCCCAGCGCACCATCGCCGACGCGCTCGCCGCGACGGGCGGCCCGGTGACCGGGGTGGGTATCTCCTCGGCCGGCCCGATCGACATCACCGCGGGCACCATCAGCCCGGTCAACATCCGCGCCTGGCGCGGCTTCCCGGTGGTGCAACGCGTCGCCGCCGTGGTGCCCGGCGTTCCGGTGCGCCTCGCCGGCGACGGGCTGTGCATGGCGCTCGGCGAGCACTGGCGCGGTGCCGGGCAGGGTGCGGCCTTCATGCTCGGCATGGTGATCTCCACCGGCATCGGCGGCGGACTGGTGCTCGACGGCGTCCCCTACAGCGGCCGCACCGGCAACGGCGGCCACGTCGGGCACGTCGTCGTCGACCCGTCAGGCCCGCCGTGCGCGTGCGGTGGGCGCGGCTGCGTCGAGGCCATCGCCAGCGGACCGAACCTGGTCGCCTACGCGCGGTCGCAGGGGTGGACCGGCACCGACGCCCGCCAACTGTCCGAGGCCGCCGCCGCCGGAGACGAGGTGGCCCTGCGCGCCTTCTCCCGCGGCGCGAAAGCCGTCGCCGCGATGATCGCCTCGGTGGCCGCCGTCTGCGATCTCGACCTCGTCGTGATCGGCGGGGGAGTGGCGAATGCCGGCCCGGTGCTGTTCGACCCGTTGCGCGCGGCCCTGCGCGGGCACCTTGGCCTCGACTTCATCACCGGCCTTCAGGTGCTGCCCGCCGCCCTGGGCGGGGAGGCCGGCCTGGTCGGGGCGGCCGCCCTGTTGCGCTGACTCTCGGCGGTGCTGACGCCCGTTTTGGCTGACAGGCCGCCACGCGGTAGCCTTGGCGGGTTCCACCGAAGACCGTCGGTCACCGAAGAAATTCGGTCGAAGGTCCGGAGAAATCCGGCGGCCCACGCAGGAGGACGAGGCACTGCCGTATGCACGATGCACGCGCCCCGACCGTCTGCGTCGGGGCGTTTGTCATTAGCAAGGGAGGCAGTGCATGGCTAAGGCTGACAAGGTCAACGCCGTCGCCGAGATCGTCGAGGATTTCAGGTCCTCGTCGGCCACCGTGATCACCGAGTACCGCGGCCTGTCCGTGGCGAACCTCGCCGAACTGCGCCGCTCGCTGAGCGGTAAGGCCACCTACACCGTCGCGAAGAACACCCTGGTGAAGCGGGCCGCGGCGGAGGCCGGCATCGAGGGCCTCGACGAGCTGTTCTCCGGCCCGACCGCGATCGCGTTCGTCAAGGGCGAGACCGTCGACGTCGCGAAGGTGCTCAAGAAGTTCGC
Organism: Mycobacterium sp.; assembly: GCA_018883075.1. Taxonomy (GTDB): domain Bacteria; phylum Actinomycetota; class Actinomycetes; order Mycobacteriales; family Mycobacteriaceae; genus Mycobacterium. The sequence goes on along the minus strand of VEQU01000057.1, from coordinate 12,921 downwards.
CAAGGACAACAAGGCCCTGGTGATCAAGGGCGGCTACATGGACGGCCACCCGCTCTCGGTCGCCGAGGTCGAGAAGATCGCCGACCTGGAGTCCCGCGAGGTGCTGCTGGCGAAGCTGGCCGGCGCGATGAAGGGCAACCTCGCGAAGGCCGCCGGCCTGTTCAACGCGCCCGCATCGCAGGTCGCGCGACTGGCCGCGGCCCTGCAAACCAAGAAGTCCGGCGAAGCCGCCTAAGACCCAAGACCCCCCAAACCCTGAAGAACCCCGGAAAGGAAATCACCATGGCAAAGATGAGCACCGACGACCTGCTCGACGCGTTCAAGGAAATGACCCTGCTCGAGCTCAGTGAGTTCGTGAAGAAGTTCGAAGAGGTCTTCGAGGTCACCGCGGCCGCCCCGGTCGCCGTGGCCGCGGTCGCCGCCGCCGGTGGTGGCGGTGGCGGTGGCGCCGAGGCCGCCGAGGAGCAGGACGAGTTCGATGTGATCCTCGAGGACGCCGGCGACAAGAAGATCGGCGTCATCAAGGTGGTTCGCGAGATCGTCTCCGGCCTGGGCCTCAAGGAGGCCAAGGACCTCGTCGACGGCGCCCCGAAGCCCGTCCTGGAGAAGGCCAAGAAGGAGGCCGCCGAGGACGCCAAGGCCAAGCTGGAGGCCGCCGGCGCGAAGGTCACCGTCAAGTAGTCATCCGACTCGAGCAAATCCCCCGCGCTTCGTCCTGCGAGCGCGGGGGATTTCTTTCGCCCGCCCCGCTCCGACAAAGCCGGATACAGGCCGTAAACCGTGCGCTACAGTGAGCCGAACCACAGGCGTGACTTGCCGTGGGCGGATGTGGCGGAAGGAATCGCGTGGGTACCTCTATCCAGGTTGAGGGGCTGACAAAGTCGTTCGGATCGCAACGGATCTGGGAAGACGTCACCCTGGACATCCCCGCCGGCGAGGTGAGCGTTCTGCTGGGCCCGTCGGGCACCGGCAAGTCGGTGTTTCTCAAGTCGCTGATCGGCCTGCTGCGCCCCGAGCGCGGCAAGATCATCGTCGACGGCACCAACATCATCGAGTGTTCGGCGAAGGAGCTGTACGAGATCCGCACGCTGTTCGGCGTCATGTTCCAGGACGGCGCGCTGTTCGGCTCGATGAACATCTACGACAACACCGCCTTCCCGCTGCGCGAGCACACCAAGAAGTCGGAGAGCGACATCCGCAAGATCGTCATGGAGAAGCTCGACATGGTGGGCCTCGCCGGCGACGAGAGCAAGTTCCCCGGCGAGATCTCCGGCGGCATGAAAAAGCGTGCCGGACTGGCCCGCTCGCTGGTGCTCGACCCGCAGATCATCCTCTGCGACGAGCCCGACTCCGGTCTGGACCCGGTTCGCACCGCCTACCTGAGCCAGCTGCTCATCGACATCAACGCCCAGATCGACGCCACGATCCTGATCGTGACGCACAACATCAACATCGCCCGCACCGTGCCGGACAACATGGGCATGCTGTTCCGCAAGCACCTGGTGATGTTCGGCCCCCGCGAGGTGCTGCTCACCAGCGAGGAGCCGGTGGTGCGCCAGTTCCTCAACGGCCGCCGCATCGGCCCGATCGGCATGTCCGAGGAGAAGGACGAGTCGACGATGGCCGAGGAGCAGGCCATGCTCGAGAGGGGTCAGACCGACGGCGGCACCGAGGAGATCGAAGGCGTGCCCCCGCAACTGGTGGCCACCCCGGGCATGCCGGAGCGCAAGGCCGTCGCCCGCCGTCAGGCGCGGGTGCGCGAGATCCTGCACACCCTGCCGCCGAAGGCGCAGGAGGCGATTCGCGACGACCTCGAGGGCACCCACAAGCTGCCCACCCACACCTTCGCCGGCGAACCGGCGCAGCCGCACTACGGCGACTAGAAACCGCGGCGACTAGAAACCACGGCGACGAGAACTGGCGACTGACTCCCGCCGGAGCCGCGGAGCGCGGCTGACCAATTCGTGACGCCGGTACCCGGTATCGGCAAATCCCTGTTGCCCGGGCAAACATCGCGATAGCGTTTGCCGGGTTCCCTGACATGGAGGCGTAATGGGCGAACGACGGGTACTTCTGGGCACGGGCGCTGTGCTGGTCGGCATGGGCACGGCGTTGCTGTCCGGCACCGCGGTGGCCGCCGCCGACGCCGGCGACGACAGTGCCGCTCAGCCGGGCGACGCCAACGCCGCCCCGGCTGCGCAGGCCGAATCCGCTGCTCCGGTGCGGCGTTCCCCGGCGAATCGCACCAAGACCCCTGCGCCGGCGTCATCGGCGGGCGAGGCGGAGTCGACACGCGCCACCGGGGCCGCCGGCCCCGATCGGGTTCGCGTCCCGTCACCGAAGAACACCACGGCGGCCCCGAGTGCCGCCACCGCGCCCAGCCCGAAGTTGGCGGTTCCCACCGCGTCCGTCAGCGAACCCGCCGCCGAGCCCGCGCAGACCGTCGCGGCGTCCGACGCGGCCCCGCAGATCGCCGTCGCCACCGAATCCGCTCCGACCGCACCGACGTCCGCATCGGCGGCCACCCTGGTGATCAAGGCCCTGGCCGCCCTCGGCCGTGGACCCGTCGTGCCCGGAGAGGTCGCGGCCCCCGCGGCGACCGTGGTCACCGCGCAGCGGCAGAGCGCACAATCCACCGCAGTCACCGGCACTGCCAATGCCGTCGCCGCCGGCCCGCCGGACCCCCAGGCGCTTCCGCAGGGTGTCATCGGCGCGGCATTGCCCGGCTTCAACAACGGCGTCACCGGCGTCCAGGTCGGGCAGTCGCGCCTGGCGATCCCGGGTGCCTTCCTCGGCAACACCGTCGCCGCCGACTGGTACTTCCCGACCCAGGCCGACGGCACCATCGACGCGCAGGGCGTCATCTGGTTCCAGCACGGCTTCGGCGCGGCCAATACCTTCTACGCGTCGCTGATCACCGACCTGGCCAAGCGCACCAACAGCATCGTGGTGGCTCCGACGCTGTCGTCGATCCCGTTCACGCTGTCCGGCGGCTGCCTGACGTGTGAGTCCACTGAGCAGGCCGCGGCCGCGGCGTTCCTCGACCCGACACGGGCCGTGCTGGTCGAGAGCGCACTGGCGGCCGGCTACACCGGCGACATCGGCGAACTGCTCGGCAACTTCGCCCTCGCCGGGCACTCCGCCGGCGGCGGGTTCTCCATGGCGGTCGCCTCGGACTACATCGTCGAGGGCTCACCCGTCCAGGACGCGAACCTGGTCGGTGTGGTCATGTACGACGGCGTCTCCAACGACGCCTTCGGCACCGGCTTCGCCCAGCAGGTCGCGGTGCTCGCCGCGGCCGGCAAGCCGACCTACCAGATCGCCGCGCCCGCGCAGTCGTGGAACGCCTTCGGCGTCACCACCAACACGCTGGCCGCACTGCGCCCCGGCGAGTTCACCGGCGTCGTTCTCACCGACGGCTCGCACGTCGACTCGATGATCGGGCCCAGCCTGCTGTTCAACTTCATCCTTCAGGCCGTCACCCGCGACGTTCCGGCCGGCAACACCTCCGCCACCTACACGCTGGGCACCGGCTGGATCAACGACATGTATGCCGGCAACACCCCGCAGGACGCGCAGTACGGCTTCTACGCCGGCGCCAATGAGGCCATCATGATGGGCCCGACGTCGGCGGTCGGCCTGCCCAGCCTGGCCGCCAACGACATGAGCTTCGGCGACCGCCTGTTCACCGCGCTGTTGAGCAATTTCGGTCTCACCCTGCCGCCGCCGGTGACCGTCGTGCCCAACGGCGTCACCGGGGTGGTCGTCCCGCCGCTGAGCAACGGTGTCACCGGGGTCCGGACCGGCAACGCGATCCTCGACATCCCGTGCGGTGACAACGGCTATCCGGCGCCGGCCACCTGGTACTTCCCGACCCAGGCCAACGGCACCGTCGACGCCAACGGCGTGATCTGGCTGCAGCACGGCTTCCTGGGCTTCGAACAGTGGTACTCCGATATGGCCATGGCGCTGGCGCAGGAGACCAACAGCATCGTGGTGGCGCCGTCCATCTTCTGGTTCGACAACCCGATCTGCCCGGGCTGCTTCCTGGGGTCGCCGGCGATCCGGGTGGCCGCCGCGGAGATGTTCCAGGGCGACCGCACCGAACTCAACGTCAGCGCCAACGCCGCCGGCCTGCAGGGTCCGCTGCCGGAAGCGTTCATCCTCACCGGACACTCCGCGGGCGGCAACTTCGCCACCTCGGTCGCGTCGCTGCTCGTCGGCACCCCGCAGGAGGACAACCTGCTCGGTGTGGTGATGTTCGACGGGGTCTCGCGCCCGCCGACCTTCACCAACCAACTGGCCATCCTGGACGCCGCGGCCAAGCCGGACTATCAGATCTCCGCGCCGCCGCAGCGCTGGAACGCCTGGGACATCGCCACCGAGAGCATGGTGGCGGCCTACCCGGACCGGTTCAACGGGCTGCAGATCATCGACGGGTCGCACTCCGACGTCATCGCCGGCCAGAGCCTGTTCGCGAAGCTGGCCGAGATCCTCAGCGACATCATCGTCAAGCCGTCGCCCCCGGGCGGCAAGGAGGCGGTGCGGACCATCGCGACCGGCTGGGTCAACGACATCTACGCCGGCAACACCACCTACGAGACCAACCCGCTGCAGCCGCTCTACGGCATCTACGGTCCCGACGGTGAGGGTCCGCAGAGTCCGCAGATCCCCAACCGCGATATCGCGATGGGTCAGGCCGATGCCGCCACCCTGCCCGCGCCGCCGCCGGTGGACATCAACCAGTACGCCGGCACCTGGTACGAGCAGGGCAGTGTGCGGCAGTTCTTCTCCATCGGACTGGTGAACACCACCGCGACCTACACCCCGCTGCCCGACGGCACGGTCAAGGTGGAGAACTCCGGTCGCTACTTCGGGCCCAACGGCCCGCAGGTGAACATCGTGGGCTCGGCGGTGCCGGTGAACGCGTTCAACACCCGGCTCAACGTCGGCTTCCCCGGTTTCTTCGGCGGCCAGCCCACCGCGACGGAGCCGGGCAACTACTGGATTCTCGACTACGCGCCCGACTACAGCTGGGCGATCGTCGGCGACCCGAACGGCACCAGCGGCTACATCCTGACGCGCCAGCAGTTCATCCCCGAGGCCGAGTACAACCAGCTGGTGGCGCGGGCCTACCAGCTGGGCGTCAACCGGCTGATCATCCCGACCCGGCAGTTCCCGGACGCCTTCCCGACCGAGGCGCTGCCCGGCCCGGAGACGGTGCCGGCCACCGTCACGGTCTGAGTGCACGAGAGGTTCGCAGCAATGGGCAAACGTCGGGTTCTGGTCGGTGCGGGAGCGGTTCTCGTGGGGGTGGGCGTCGGGATGGGCTCAGCCCTGATCTCCGGCTCCGGAGTCGCAGCCGCCGACACCACTGGGGCCGCCGACGGCACCGACGCCTCCAGAGGAAGCGCCGCCACAGGCGCGGCGGCCGGTTCGGCCTCTGCGGGCACTGACACCGGCACCCGGGCGCGTGGTGCGACCACCCGTCCGAACGCTGTCACCGATACGCGCCCGAACACCGAACGCGTCGAGAGGTCGGCGAAGGACGTCTCGCGGGTGACGGCACCGGCCCCGGCCGCCGTGAGCCGACCCGATGGAGGCGTTCCCGGTGTCGATGTGGACGAGCGCGCCGCACTGCTTGCCCGGGTCGCCGGCCCGGCCGCGGCAGCTGGCGCGCAGCGAACCGTCGCCGGCGAGAGCATGGTCGCCCCAGCCCCGGCGGTGGAACTGCCGGTCGCCCAGAGCCCGGCGCCGGCCCCGGCGGCCGCGCTTCTGTTCAACGTCATGTCCGCATTCGGCTGGCGCCCCGGAGCCGACGTGGTGACCGGGTTCCCGGCGGCCGCCACGGTGGCCAGTACCCGACAGAGCGTCGCCGCGGCCGCGGTGATGCCCGGTGTGTCCGTCGCCGGGGATCCGCCGGATCCCACGCTGTTCACCGCTGCGGCAGACCCACTGCTGCCCGGAGCGACCAATGGTGTGACCGGTGTGCAGGTCGGCCACTCGCGGCTTCAGATTCCGGGTGCCTTCATCGGCAACACCGTCGCCGCCGACTGGTACTTCCCCACTCAGGCCGACGGCACCGTCGACGCCCAGGGCGTCATCTGGCTGCAGCACGGCTTCGCCGCCACCAACACCCTCTACTCCGCGCTGGCCACCGATCTGGCGCAGCGGACCAACAGCATCGTGGTGGCTCCGACGCTGTCGTCGATTCCGCTCACCTTCTCGGGTGGCTGCCTGATCTGCTCCACCTCCCAGCAGGCCGTGGCCGATGTGTTCCTCGACCCCGATCGCTCCGCGCTGGTGAGCAGTGCCCAGGACGCCGGCTACACCGGCGACGTCTCCGAACTGCTGGGCGCGTTCGTGCTGTCCGGACATTCCGCCGGCGGCGGGTTCGCCACCGCGACGGCTGCCGACTACGTCAACAACGGTACCGCTGCGCAAGACGACGCACTGCTGGGTGTCGTGATGTTCGACGGCGTCTCCAACGGCACCTTCGACGGCACCTTCGATACTCAGATCGCGGCACTGGATGACGCCGGCATCCCGATCTATCAGATCGCCGCGCCCGCGCAGGCGTGGAACAACTTCGGCGCCACCACCAACCAGTTGCTGGCCGCCCGGCCCGGCGTGTTCAACGGCGCCGTACTGGTCGGGGGGTCGCACGTCGACTCGGTACTCGGGGTCAACCCGATCACCGACTTCATCCTGCAGTTGGTCACCGGATTCTCCCCGGCCGGCAGCACCGCGGCCGTCTACAACCTGAGCAACGGTTGGATCAACGACCTTTACGTCGGTGCCACCCCTCAGGCTCCGCAGTACGGCCTGTACTCGGCGGCCAACGGGCAGATCATCGCCGGCGGCACCGCCGCGGTGGGCCTGCCCACCCCGTTCGCCAACAATCTCTCGCCGCTGGACACCGTGCTCAAAGGCGTCATCGACGCCGTCGGGTCGCTCTTCGGCCTGACCCCGACCCCGGTGGTCAACACCGGGGACAACGGTGTCACCGGCTATGTGAAGCCGCCGCTGTCCAACGGGGTCACCGGCGTGCGGACCGGGTCGTCCACACTGCTGATCCCCTCCGGGGACAACGGCGTCAACGCCTTCGCAAGCTGGTACTTCCCGACCCAGGCCGACGGTTCGGTGAATGCCAACGGCCTGATCTGGCTGCAGCACGGCAGTAGTCGCGGTCTGCAGGTGCCGTTGAACTTGGCGTACACGGGCCTGGCACTGGCGCTGGCACAGGAGACCAACAGCATCGTGGTGGCCCCCGCCGACTTCGGCACTCCGTTCGACCGGGAAGCCGCCGCGCAGATGTTCCTCGGCGACCGGGCCGCGCTGAACGTCAGCGCCAACCTGGCCGGCTTCGAAGGGACGCTGCCGCAGACGTTCATCCTCACCGGTCAGTCCGCGGGCGGCGGGTTCGCCACCGCGGTCGGCGCCAACACCATCGTCAACGGCTCCTCCGGCGATCTGCTCGGCGTGGTGATGTTCGACGGCGTCTCCCGCCCGCCGCTCTTCCTCGATCAGTTGGCACTGCTCGATGACGCCGGCATTCCCGTCTATCAGATCGCCGCCCCGCCGCAGAGTCCCGGCAACGCCTGGGGTCTGACCACCGAGGCGATGTTGGCCGTGTACCCCGATCAGTTCTTCGGCGTGCAGATCGACGCCGGCTCGCACAACGACTCTCTCGGCGGCACCGATTTCCTCGCCTTCCTGGCGAACGAGATCATTCCGCTGCTCGGCTACCGGCCGTCCCCGCCCGGGGCCAAGGCCGCGGTGCGCACCTTCGCCACCGGCTGGATCAACGACCTCTACGCCGGCAACGGTCCGACCGATCCGCTCTACGGCATCTACGGCGATCCCAACGACGGCACCTATGTGCCCAACCAGCCCATCGTGATGGGCGAGGCCGGGGCGACCACCCTGCCCGCCCCGCCGCCGCTGGACGTGCCGCAGTACATGGGTAAGTGGTACGAGCAGGGCAGCGTCCGGCAGTTCTTCTCCCTCGGACTGGTGAACACCACGGCCACCTACACCCTGCTGCCCGACGGCAATGTGCGGGTGCAGAACTTCGGCCAGTACTTCGGCCCCAACGGCCCGGCGGTGACCATCGATGGATTGGCCGTGCCGGTCAACGCCTATAACACCCGCCTGGACGTGGGCTTCGGCGGCCTCTTCGGCCCCGCCCAGCCCAGCGGTGACGAGCCGGGCAACTACTGGATCCTCGACTACGCGCCCGACTACAGCTGGGCGATCGTCAGCGACCCGAACGGCACCAGCGGGTTCATCCTGACCCGCGACCAGTTCATCTCCGAGGACCTCTACAACGCACTGGTGGCGCGGGCCTACCAGCTGGGCGTGAACCGGCCGATCATCCCGACCCCGCAGTTCCCGGCCCCCGTCGCGGTCTAGGGGCGCGCGGGTGCGCGGGAAAGGTCCGAAAAAGCCGGGGAAAAAGTCGGGGGAATAGGGCGCGAAACGCTTGACGCGCGCGTCCTGACGGGTCACGCTATGGTCTGCATGTCCCGGTGGTCTCTGCGTACCCGACGGACCCGCAGTTGAGCGTGCCGCCGTTCTGCGGTATCGTCGGACGTTGCGCTGGCTGCCCCCTGCCTTCCCTCACACAGCACCTTGACACCGTGGTCTCGGTCTGAGCTTGTTTTCCCAGCTCACAGACCTCTTGAGTGTCGTGCGTGACGTCGGATCAGGTGCCGTCAGCGGCAAAAAACGCAGAACAGCGGCCAACGGCACGGCATAACCGGCGCCAGGAAGTCCGCATGAGGTGCCGGAAGGATGCATCTTGGCAGTCTCTCGCCAGAGCAACTCGACCACTACTACCAAAGCGGGGAGCAACTCCGTCCCAGGCGCACCACACCGAATCTCCTTCGCCAAGCTGCGCGAGCCGCTCGAGGTTCCCGGTCTGCTCGACGTTCAGACCGACTCGTTCAAGTGGCTGATCGGCGATGAGGGCTGGCGCACGAAGGCCAAGGACGCCGGCGACCCCAAGCCGGTCGGCGGCCTCGAGGAGGTCCTCGCCGAGCTGTCCCCGATCGAGGACTTCTCCGGCAACCTGTCGCTGACGTTCACCGACCCGCGCTTCGACGAGGTCAAGGCCTCGGTGGACGAGTGCAAAGACAAGGACATGACGTACGCGGCCCCGCTGTTCGTCACCGCCGAGTTCATGAACGCCGAGAGCGGCGAGATCAAGAGCCAGACGGTGTTCATGGGCGACTTCCCGATGATGACGGAGAAGGGCACCTTCATCATCAACGGCACCGAGCGCGTGGTGGTCAGCCAGCTGGTGCGCTCGCCGGGCGTGTACTTCGACTCCAGCATCGACAAGTCCACCGAGAAGACGCTGCACAGCGCGAAGGTGATCCCCGGCCGCGGCGCGTGGCTGGAGTTCGACGTCGACAAGCGCGACACCGTCGGCGTGCGCATCGACCGCAAGCGCCGCCAGCCGGTCACCGTGCTGCTCAAGGCGCTGGGCTGGACGGCCGAGCAGATCCGGGAGCGGTTCGGCTTCTCGGAGATCATGATGTCGACGCTGGAGAAGGACAACATCGCCGGCCCCGACGAGGCGCTGCTCGACATCTACCGCAAGCTGCGCCCGGGCGAGCCGCCCACCAAGGAGTCCGCGCAGACCCTGCTGGAGAACCTGTTCTTCAAGGAGAAGCGCTACGACCTCGCCCGGGTGGGCCGCTACAAGGTCAACAAGAAGCTGGGCCTGAACCCCGGTGTGCCGATCACCAACTCGACGCTGACCAAAGAGGACATCGTCGCCACCATCGAGTACCTGGTGCGCCTGCATCTGGCCTCGGAGACCGGCGTCGCGCAGACCATGACCGCCCCCGGCGGAGTGGAGGTTCCCGTCGAGGTCGACGACATCGACCACTTCGGCAACCGGCGCCTGCGCACGGTGGGCGAGCTGATCCAGAACCAGATCCGGGTCGGGCTGAGCCGCATGGAGCGCGTCGTGCGCGAGCGGATGACGACCCAGGACGTCGAGGCCATCACGCCGCAGACCCTGATCAACATCCGTCCCGTGGTGGCGGCGATCAAGGAGTTCTTCGGCACCAGCCAGCTGAGCCAGTTCATGGACCAGAACAATCCGCTGTCGGGCCTGACCCACAAGCGCCGGCTGTCCGCACTCGGCCCGGGTGGTCTGTCCCGTGAGCGGGCCGGGCTCGAGGTGCGCGACGTGCACTCCAGCCACTACGGCCGGATGTGCCCGATCGAGACCCCGGAGGGCCCGAACATCGGCCTGATCGGGTCGCTGAGCGTCTACGCGCGGGTCAACCCGTTCGGTTTCATCGAGACGCCCTACCGCAAGGTGGTCAAGGGTGTGGTGACCGACGAGATCCACTACCTCACCGCCGACGAGGAGGACCGCCACGTCGTGGCGCAGGCCAACTCGCCGACCGACGCCAAGGGCAAGTTCGTCGAGGAGCGCGTCCTGGTCCGCCGCAAGGGCGGCGAGGTCGAGTACGTCAGCGCCTCCGAGGTCGACTTCATGGACGTCTCACCGCGCCAGATGGTGTCGGTGGCCACCGCCATGATCCCGTTCCTCGAGCACGACGACGCCAACCGTGCGCTGATGGGCGCCAACATGCAGCGCCAGGCCGTTCCGCTGGTGCGCAGCGAGGCCCCGCTGGTGGGCACCGGCATGGAGTTGCGCGCCGCGATCGACGCCGGTGACGTCGTCGTCGCCGACAAGTCCGGTGTGGTGGAGGAGGTCTCCGCCGACTACGTCACCGTGATGGCCGACGACGGCACCCGGCACACCTACCGGATGCGCAAGTTCAACCGCTCCAACCACGGCACCTGCGCCAACCAGAAGCCGATTGTCGACACCGGCCAGCGCGTCGAGGCCGGCCAGGTGATCGCCGACGGTCCGTGCACCGAGAACGGTGAGATGGCGCTGGGCCGCAACCTGCTGGTGGCGGTCATGCCGTGGGAGGGCCACAACTACGAGGACGCGATCATCCTCTCCAGCCGTCTGGTGGAGGAGGACGTGCTCACCTCGATCCACATCGAGGAGCACGAGGTCGACGCCCGCGACACCAAGCTGGGCGCCGAGGAGATCACCCGGGACATCCCGAACGTCTCCGAGGAGGTGCTCGCCGATCTCGACGAGCGCGGCATCGTGCGCATCGGTGCGGAGGTCCGCGACGGCGACATCCTGGTCGGCAAGGTCACGCCCAAGGGTGAGACCGAGCTGACCCCGGAGGAGCGGCTGCTGCGGGCGATCTTCGGCGAGAAGGCCCGCGAGGTGCGCGACACCTCGCTGAAGGTGCCGCACGGCGAGTCCGGCAAGGTCATCGGTATCCGGGTGTTCTCCCGCGAGGACGACGACGAGCTCGCCGCCGGCGTCAACGAACTGGTGCGCGTCTACGTCGCCCAGAAGCGCAAGATCTCCGACGGTGACAAGCTCGCCGGCCGGCACGGCAACAAGGGCGTCATCGGCAAGATCCTCCCGCAGGAGGACATGCCGTTCCTGCCCGACGGCACCCCGGTGGACATCATCCTGAACACCCACGGTGTTCCGCGACGGATGAACATCGGCCAGATCCTGGAGACGCATCTGGGCTGGATCGCCAAGACCGGCTGGAAGGTCGACGGCAAGCAGGACTGGGCCAAGAACCTGCCCGCCGACATCCTCGAGGCGCCGGCCGACACCATCGTGAGCACACCGGTGTTCGACGGTGCCCGTGAGGACGAGCTGACGGGTCTGCTGAGTTCGACGCTGCCCAACCGTGACGGCGACGTCATGGTCGACGGCGACGGCAAGGCCATGCTGTACGACGGCCGCAGCGGCGAACCGTTCCCGTACCCGGTGACGGTGGGCTACATGTACATCCTCAAGCTGCACCACCTGGTGGACGACAAGATCCACGCCCGCTCGACGGGTCCGTACTCGATGATCACCCAGCAGCCCCTCGGCGGTAAGGCGCAGTTCGGCGGGCAGCGGTTCGGCGAGATGGAGTGCTGGGCCATGCAGGCCTACGGTGCGGCGTACACGCTGCAGGAGCTGCTCACCATCAAATCCGACGACACCGTCGGACGCGTCAAGGTGTACGAGGCGATCGTCAAGGGCGAGAACATCCCCGAGCCGGGCATCCCGGAGTCGTTCAAGGTGCTTCTCAAGGAGTTGCAGTCGCTGTGCCTCAACGTCGAGGTGCTCTCCAGCGACGGCGCGGCCATCGAGATGCGCGACGGTGACGACGAGGACCTGGAGCGCGCTGCCGCCAACCTCGGCATCAACCTGTCGCGCAACGAATCCGCCTCTGTTGAAGATCTTGCTTAACAGCACTACGCCCGCAAGGGGAAAGGGAGTTACGTGCTAGACGTCAACTTCTTCGATGAACTCCGGATCGGCCTGGCTACCGCCGAGGACATCCGGAACTGGTCCTACGGCGAGGTCAAGAAGCCGGAGACCATCAACTACCGCACGCTCAAGCCGGAGAAGGACGGCCTGTTCTGCGAGAAGATCTTCGGACCCACTCGCGACTGGGAGTGCTACTGCGGCAAGTACAAGCGCGTCCGCTTCAAGGGCATCATCTGCGAGCGCTGCGGCGTCGAGGTCACCCGCGCGAAGGTGCGCCGCGAGCGGATGGGCCACATCGAGCTCGCCGCGCCCGTCACGCACATCTGGTACTTCAAGGGCGTGCCGAGCCGTCTCGGTTACCTGCTGGACCTCGCACCCAAGGATCTCGAGAAGATCATCTACTTCGCCGCCTACGTGATCACCGCCGTGGACGACGAGATGCGTCACAACGAGATGTCCACGCTGGAGGCCGAGATGGTCTCCGAGCGCAAGGCCGTGGAGAACCAGCGCGACCTCGACCTGGAGGCCCGCGCGCAGAAACTCGAGGCCGACCTCTCCGAACTCGAGGCCGAGGGCGCCAAGAGCGACGT
>VEQU01000134.1 GCA_018883075.1 Mycobacterium sp. | reverse complement strand
ACGCCGCTCCACCCGGCAGGCGATGGCGTGCACCCGCTCACCGCGGGTGTAGCTGGCTGCCACCTCCGCGGCGGTGCCGGTCGCGTCCACCGGCAGCGCCCGGAACCGCCGCAGCCGTGCCGCACCTGACACGCATCGCCGCGGCGCCGGCATCGAGTCCACCAGGCTCGGCGCGAGCAGCCCGCGCAGGTGCGCCCGCCCCCGGCGCTGGTCGATCACCTCGAGCACCCGGCGCAGTGCGGCATCGGCGAACGTGGCGGCGGCCCGTGCGGCATCACCCCGGGCGTCACCCTGACCGCCGCTCGTGTCGCCGCGGTGCAGCACCACAGGTGCCGGGCACGGTGGGCGCCGTCGGGTGCGGGGGAGAGCTCGGGGCACGGCCGGCAGCACGAGCGGGCCGCCGACGGCGGGCGGCTCGTAGTCCGCCACGGGCATCACATGGGGGACGCAACGGTGCCGGGACTCCGGCTGTAATACGTTGGACATCGGGCACTCTCCTCGCAGCTCACGTCGTTGACCGAACCGTTCGCTGGAGAGTGACGAACGTGGATCATGATGGCATAGTGCGCGCCATCATGTGTGCACCGCTTAATCGGAGGTGAACCGGCCGCATGCCCACCCGGCTCTCCCCGGCCGACGCCGAGTTCTACCAGCAGGAGAACACCGCGACGCCGATGTACATGGGCTCGCTGGCGATCCTGCAGCGTCCCCGCGGCGGGCTGAGCTACGAGCGGCTGCTGGAGACCGTGGAGCGCCGGCTGCCGCAGACGCCGCGGTACCGCCAGAAGGTGCGCGAGGTCACCCTCGGGTTGGCCCGGCCGGTCTGGATCGACGATCCCGACTTCGACATCACCTACCACGTCCGGCGCTCGGCGCTGCCGTCTCCGGGCAGCGACGCCCAGCTGCACGATCTGATCTCCCGGCTGGCCGGCCGTCCGCTGGACCGAACCCGGCCGCTGTGGGAGATGTATCTCATCGAGGGCCTGAGCGGAAACCGGCTGGCGCTGTTCATCAAATCCCATCAGGCACTCGTCAACGGCCTGACGGCGGTGGAGATCGGTCACGTCATCACCGATCGCGACCGCAAGCCCGCTGCCGTCGGCGACGACATCTGGCTGCCCAAGGGGGAGCCGTCCTCCGGCCGGCTGATCCTCGACGCCGTCACCGATTGGCTGGCCCGGCCCGGCCAGCAGCTGGCCGCGGCGCGGTCCACCGTCACCGGTGTGGTCACCAACAGCGATGAATTGATCGACCTGGGCCGGCGCGTGCTGGATACCGCGCGCACAGTGGTGCGCGGCAGCGCACCCGACAGCCCGCTGAACACCACTGTGTCGCGGCACCGGCGTTTCACCGTCGCCTCCGCGCCGCTCGACGACTTCCGGATGATCCACACCCGCTACGACTGTGCCGTCAACGACGTGGTGCTCGCGGTCATCACCGGTGCGCTGCGCAACTGGCTGCTGTCGCGCGGTGAGCCGGTGTCGACCGGCGCCGAGATCCGGGCCATGGCACCCACGTCGGTCTATCCCGACGACGAACTGCCGTCCGGTCCGGGGCAGGCGATCAGCGAGGTCGCCCCGTTCCTGGTGGATCTGCCGGTCGGGGAGGCCAACCCCGTGGTGCGGCTGTCCCAGATCGCGCATGCCACCGAGTCGTACTCGTCGTCGAGCAGCCTGGTCGACGCCCGCACCATCGTCACGCTCTCCGGTTTCCCGCCGCCCACCCTGCACGCGATGGGCACCCGGGTGGCCACCGGTTTCCCGGCGCGGCAGTTCAATCTGCTGATCACCAACGTCCCGGGTCCGCAGACCCAGATGTACATCGCCGGCGCCAAGGTGCTCCAGACCTATTCGGTGCCCCCGCTGCTGCACGACCAGGTGCTCGCCATCAGCGTCACGTCCTACTGCGGGACCATGTACTTCGGTATCAACGCCGACCGTGAGGCCATGAGCGACGTGGAGGTGTTCGGCGAGTTGCTCACCGAGGCACTCGAGGAACTCACCGACGCGGCGAGGTAGCGCCCGACGTAGGATCCGCGCGTGAGCAAGTCGCAATCCGACACTCCGGGGGACGGGCCGACCACGGGGCGCAAGGTATCCAACGAGGTCTACGAGGCCGAGCTCTACCGACTGCAGAGCGAACTGGTAAAGCTGCAGAACTGGGTCAAGTCCACCGGCGCGCGGATCGTCGTCCTCTTCGAGGGCCGCGACGCCGCCGGCAAGGGCGGCACCATCAAACGCATCACCGAGTACCTCAGCCCCCGCACCGCCCGCATCGCGGCGCTGCCCGCCCCGACCGACCGGGAGAAGGGGCAGTGGTACTTCCAGCGCTACATCGAGCACCTACCCACCCGCGGCGAGATCGTGCTGTTCGACCGGTCCTGGTACAACCGCGCCGGGGTGGAGCGGGTGATGGGCTTCTGCACCCCGCAGGAGGAGGCACTGTTCCTGCGGCAGTGCCCGATCTTCGAGCAGATGCTCATCGACGACGGAATCCTGTTGCGCAAGTACTGGTTCTCGGTCTCCGAGGACGAACAGCTGCGCCGGTTCAAGTCGCGCCTGAAGGATCCGCTGCGCCGCTGGAAGCTGTCCCCGATGGACATGGAGTCGATCTACCGCTGGGAGGACTACTCGCGGGCCAAGGACGACATGATGGTGCACACCGACACCCCGTCCAGCCCGTGGTTCGTGGTGGAGTCGGCACTCAAGAAGAACGCCCGGCTCAACATGATCTCCCATCTGCTCTCGACCATCCCCTACACCGATATCGAGCCGGAGACCGTCGAGCTGCCCAAGCGGCCGCAGACCGGCAACTACCGCCGCCCGCCGCGCGATCTGGCCACCTATGTGCCCGATTACGCGGCCACTCTGATGGGAGATCGTGAGTAGGGTCTACATCCCCGCCACCCTGGCGATGCTCGAGCAGTTCGTGACGGAGGGCTCCCTGCAGCCGCGCAGCGGTACCGCCTTCGCGGTGACCCCTGCGCTACGGGAGGCCTACGCCCACGGCGACGACGAGGAACTCGCCGAGGTGGCCATCGGCGAGGCCGCGTTGGCGTCGCTGCGGCTGCTGGCCGGCGAATCCGAACCGCGGCTGCGCCGGGCGGTGCTCGTCGCCGACGTTCCCGACAGCGCGGTCACCGCCCGCCCCGACCTCGACGACGCGGTGGTGCGCATCAGCGGGCCGGTTGCCATGGACCAGGTGGTGGCCGCCTACGTCGACAACGCCGCCGCCGAGCCGGCCGTGACGGCCGCGATCGCGGTGATCGACGACGCCGACCTCGGCGACGAGGACGCCGAGCTGACCGTCGGTGACGCCCAGGATCACGATCTCGCCTGGTACGCCACCCAGGAATTACCCTTCCTGCTCGACCTACTCTGACCAGCAGGCTCGCTCGTTTCCGGTAC
>VEQU01000056.1 GCA_018883075.1 Mycobacterium sp. | reverse complement strand
CATACCGATCGGCGCGCGCCTGGGGAGGTCCGCATGACAACGAGTGAGTCGGCCGTCCTGGTACTGGCCGCCGGAGCCGGCACCCGGATGCGCTCGGACACCCCCAAAGTCCTGCACACCCTCGGCGGCCGCAGCATGCTCGCGCACGCTCTGCACGCCGTCGCCAAGGTCGCCCCGCAGCATCTGGTGGTCCTGCTCGGCAAGGACCGCGAACGGATCGCCCCGGTGGTCGCCGAACTCGCCGCGACGCTGGGCCGGCCGATCGAGGTGGCCGTCCAGGAACAGCAACTCGGCACCGGCCACGCCGCACTGTGCGGGCTGGCGGCCTTGCCTGCAGACTTCGACGGTGTCGTGGTGATCACCGCCGGCGACGTCCCCCTGCTCGACGCCGACACGCTCGCCGGTCTGATCGACACCCATCGGCAACAGCCCGCCGCGGTGACGGTGCTGACCACCACCGTGCCCGACTCGACCGGGTATGGACGCATCTTGCGCACCCAGGACGGCGAGGTCATCGCGATCGTCGAGGAGACCGACGCGACCCCGCAGCAGCGCGCGATCCGCGAGATCAACACCGGCATCTACGCCTTCGACATCGCCGCCCTGCGTTCGGCACTGAGCCGGCTGTCGTCCGACAACGCCCAGCACGAGCTGTACCTGACCGACGTGATCGCGATCGTCCGCGCCGACGGCCAGGTGGTGCACGCCCAGCACGTCGACGACTCCGCTCTGGTCGCGGGCGTCAACGACCGGGTCCAACTGTCCGACCTCGCCCGCGAACTCAACCGCCGGGTGGTCGCCGCCCACCAGCGGGCCGGGGTCACGGTGACCGACCCGGCCACCACGTGGATCGACGTCGACGTCACCGTCGGCCGCGACACCGTCGTGCATCCCGGCACCCAGCTTCTCGGCGGCACCCGGATCGGATCGCACTGCCGGATCGGGCCGGACACCACCCTGACCGACGTGCAGGTCGGCGACCGGGCGAGCGTGGTGCGCACCCACGGCATCGAGGCGGTCATCGGGGACGGCGCCGACGTCGGTCCGTTCACCTACCTGCGTCCGGGCAGCCGGCTCGGGGCCGACGGCAAGCTGGGCGCCTTCGTCGAGACCAAGAACGCCACCATCGGCACCGGCACCAAGGTGCCGCACCTGACCTACGTCGGCGACGCGGACATCGGCGAGCACAGCAACATCGGGGCCTCGAGCGTCTTCGTCAACTTCGACGGCGAGTCCAAGCACCGGACCACAATCGGATCCCACGTCCGCACCGGCAGCGACACCATGTTCGTCGCCCCGGTCTCCGTCGGCGACGGCGCCTACACCGGCGCGGGCACGGTGGTGCGCGACGACGTCCCGCCTGGCGCGCTGGCCGTCTCGGCCGGCAGCCAGCGCATCATCGAGGACTGGGTGCTTGACAACCGCCCCGGCAGCGACTCGGCACAAGCGGCGCAGAACGCCCGCCGGAAACCCGAGTCAGACGCCACCGAGGATGTCTAGATCGCTACGATGAGGCCGATATCCGATTCCCGACCGGCGAGGGCAGCGCAGTGAGCACGGACTGGATTGACGCCCGCAAGAACCTGATGCTCTTCTCCGGCCGCGCGCACCCGGAGTTGGCCGAGCAGGTCGCCAAGGAACTCGACACCCATGTGGTCGCCCAGACCGCCCGCGACTTCGCCAACGGCGAGATCTTCGTGCGATTTGACGAATCCGTCCGCGGCTGCGACGCGTTCGTCCTGCAGTCCCATCCGGCGCCGCTGAACCAGTGGCTGATGGAACAGCTGATCATGATCGACGCACTCAAGCGGGGCAGCGCGAAGCGGATCACCGCGATCCTGCCGTTCTACCCGTACGCCCGCCAGGACAAGAAGCACCGCGGCCGCGAGCCGATCTCAGCGCGCCTGGTGGCCGACCTGCTGAAGACCGCCGGGGCCGACCGCATCGTGTCGGTGGACCTGCACACCGACCAGATCCAGGGCTTCTTCGACGGGCCGGTGGACCACATGCGCGCGCAGCCACTGCTGACCGGTTACATCAAGGACAACTACAGCAGCGAGGACGTCGTGGTGGTCTCGCCCGACTCCGGCCGGGTGCGGGTGGCCGAGAAGTGGGCCGACGCTCTCGGCGGCACCCCGCTGGCGTTCATCCACAAGACCCGCGACCCGCGGGTGCCCAACCAGGTGGTGTCCAACCGGGTGGTCGGCGAGGTCGAGGGCAAGACCTGCGTGCTGACCGACGACATGATCGACACCGGCGGCACGATCGCGGGCGCGGTGAAGCTGCTGCACGACGACGGGGCGGCCGACGTGATCATCGCCGCCACGCACGGAGTGCTCTCAGATCCAGCGGCCGAGCGGCTGGCCAACTGCGGGGCGCGCGAGGTGATCGTCACCGACACCCTGCCGATCGACGAGTCCAAGCGCTTCCCGCAACTGACCGTACTGTCGATCGCGCCGCTGCTGGCCAGCACCATCCGCGCGGTCTTCGAAAACGGCTCGGTCACAGGACTTTTCGACGGGGATGCGTAAAGCCGCTGCCGCGGTAGCGGCCGTCGGCGTCCTGTGCGCCGCAGGCTGCGGCGCACACACCGCGGACTACTCGTCGATCTGGACAACGCCGACCAGCCCGACCGAATCCGACACCGAGGCGGCGCCGTCCACCCGGCCGGTGCCGGTCGCCGAGTACCTCTCCAGCGTCGGTGTGACCGGACAGCAGGTGCCGCTCGACGAGCTCACAGACCTGACCGTGACGCTGCCCCGCCCACCAGGCTGGACCAAGTACAGCAATCCCAACTTCTCCCCCGGCACCGAGGCCATCGCCAAGAACGACACCTATCCGACCGCCATGGTTCTGGTGTTCAAGCTCAGCGGCAACTTCGACATCCCCGCCGCCCTGCAGCACGCCGACGACGACGCCGAGATGTCGAAGGACTTCAAGCGGCTCAACTACTCCAACGACGACTTCAACGGGTTCCCGTCGGCAATGATCGAGGGCAGCTACGACCACAGCGGCACCCGGTTGCACACCTACAACCGGATCGTCATCCCGGCGACGCCGGCCCCCGAGTTCCAGCGCTACCTGGTTCAGTTCACCGTCACCACCCTGGCCAATGAGGCCGCTGCGGCCGCACCGGAGGTCGAGCAGGTCATCAAGGGTTTCAGCGTCGCGGTGAAGTAGCGGATTTCCGCCCCGGCCCCGCGATCGGCTAACCTTGGACGCGCGTCACGGCGAGGGTGGGATTCCCACCGTTATCGACGAGGCCCGGATGTCTTGAGCGCCACGAGCGCCCTCCGCCTTCGCCGTGCAGCACCACCGCAGAGAAGGCAGGAGTATCCGATGGCCAAAGACGCCAACACCACCAAGGTCGAGGTTGAGGTGCGCACCCGCACCGGCAAGGGCGCCTCGCGGCAGGCCCGCCGGGAGGGCAAGGTGCCCGCGGTGCTCTACGGCCACGGTTCCGAGCCGCGGCACCTGGTGCTCAACGCCCACGACTTCGCCGCGGTGCTGCGCAACTCCGGCGTCAACGCCGTGTTGAGCATGCAGATCGACGGCCAGGAGCAGTTGGCGCTACCCAAGGCGATCACCGTGCACCCGGTGCGGCGCAACCTTCAGCACATCGACCTGATCGTGGTCCGGCGCGGTGAGAAGGTCACCGTCGAGGTCGGGGTGCACCTCGAGGGTGAGGCCGCCTCGGGCACCCTGGTGACCCAGGACGCCACCGCCATCGAGATCGAGGCCGAGGCGCTGTCCATCCCGGAGGGCCTGTCGGTGTCCATCGCCGGCGCCGAGGAGGGAACCCAGATCCTGGCCAAGAACGTGCCGCTGCCTGACGGCGTCGTCCTGATCAGCGACCCGGACATGCTGGTGGTCAACATCGTGGCCGCGCCCACCGCCGAGGACCTCGAGGCCGAGGGCGCCGGCGAGGCGGCCGAGGCACCCGCCGAGGCGGCCGAATCCGCCGAGGCGGCAGAGCCCGCCGCCGAGGGCGAAGCGACCGAGGGCGAGTAACCGACCACCGTGGCCGAGGCACTGCTGGTCGTCGGCCTGGGCAATCCGGGCGCGCAGTACGCCAAGAACCGGCACAACCTGGGTTTCATGGTCGCCGACGTGCTGGCCGCGCGGATCGGCGCCCCGTTCAAGGTGCACAAACGTTCCGGTGCGGAGATCGTCACCGGCCGGCTCGGTCACCGGCCGGTCGTGTTGGCCAAGCCGCGGTGCTTCATGAACGAGTCAGGCCGGCAGGTCGGCCCGCTGGCGAAGTTCTACTCGGTGGACCCCGCTGACGTCATCGTCATCCACGACGAGTTGGACATCGACTTCGGCAAGGTCCGGCTCAAGTGCGGCGGCGGTGAGGGCGGCCACAACGGTCTGCGCTCGGTCGCCAGCGCGCTGGGAACCAAGGACTTTCAGCGCGTCCGGATCGGCATCGGCCGTCCCCCCGGGCGCAAGGATCCGGCGGCGTTCGTGCTGGAGAACTTCACTGCCGCCGAACGCGCTGAGGTCCCGCTGCTGTGCGAACTGGCCGCCGACGCGACCGAGTCGCTGATCGAACTGGGCCTGGAGAGCGCCCAGAACCAGTTGCACTGACGGCGGGCCGTGAAAACACGAGCACGGCCGGCCCCGAAGGGTCGGCCGTGTTCGTAACCGTTGGGTTCCGGCGCGGACTCTAGCGCGCGCCGGGCAGACCCAGCCAGGGGAACACCGGCAGATTCGCCGGCGGGGCCGTCGTTCCCGGCCTGGCCTTGATCGACACGCTGCCGTTGGTCTGGCAGATGGTCTTTGTGTTGGTGTCCTGGCAGGTCGGCCGGGCACCGGCGACGGGAGCCGAAACACCCGCCACCACAGTCAATCCCGCGATCAGCATCGCTGCTTTACCGCGACCGGTCATTGTGTAACTCCCCTTCTGCTCGCTCATCACGGGCAAGCCGATACGATCACCACGGCGTCAGCGCCCATGGGTGTGTTGTTGGCGGCAGCCCTGTTCACCGCGTCCTGCCGCGCCGCCTCGACGGTCGGTCCGGCACCGCCGGCGACGACGTTGGTCTCGTCCGAGCCGACCGAGACGATGCACAGGTTGTCGTTGGTTACCTCGTCGGCGGAGCAGTCCACGCCGCCGGCGGCTTGGCATATTCCGATGACGGCCGCGGACGCCTCCTCTGCGGTATCGCCGGTCGCGGTGAAACCGACCTCACCGTTCAAGCCGCCGACACCGTCCACGAAGTCCTCGAATGTGCCGGTGCCGACAGCGGCGAAGATGTCCTCGGGGTCCTCGATCGTCCCGCCCGGGCCGCCGGCCCACGCCACACCTGAAGTGATTCCACCGGCGAGAGCGCCCGCCGCCACGATCGCCCATATTTTTCGGATATTCGCCATGCCATCCTCTCCAGAATTGACTTCGGCGTCAGCATACAGACCGGCAGTCGCCTCCGCGCGGCATGGCGACGAGTGCCGCCGAACGGTTTTCGACGATTAGTTCTAGGTGACCAGCGACACCGAATTGGCGCGTCGCAACTTGCCGGACGGGGTCTTCGGGATGGTGCCGGGCCCCAGCACCACGACGTTGCGCGGGCGCACACCGACCTCGCTGACCACCTCGTGGGCCACGGCATGTTCGATGCGGCGAACCTCGGCGGGGTCCTCGGCGTTGTTGGACTCGACCGCCACAGCGAAGGTCTCCCTCGAATGCCCGGCGTCCAGGCGCACCGCCACCGCACACCCGGGGCGCACTCCTTCGACCCGGCCGGCGGCGCGTTCGATGTCGGTCGGGTAGATGTTGCGCCCGGCCATGATGATGACGTCCTTGACCCGGCCGCACACCACCACGTGGCCCTCCTCGGTCAGGTAGCCGAGGTCGCCGGTGTCGTACCAACCGTTCTCGTCCTGCGCCGCGACGAAGCCGCCCATCGTGACGTAGCCCGGCGTAAGCGATTCGCCCCGCAGTTCGATGACGCCCACGCCGCGGGTGGGAAGCACCGTGCCGTCCTCGTCGACGATGCGGGCCTCCAGGTCGCGCAACAACGGTCCGAGGCTCGCCAGCCGGCGGGTATTGCCCTTGGTCGCCGGGACAGCACGGCGAAGCGCGGCCAGCAGGTCGGCGTCCACCTCGTCGACCACCAGGCCGGCAC
Organism: Mycobacterium sp.; assembly: GCA_018883075.1. Taxonomy (GTDB): domain Bacteria; phylum Actinomycetota; class Actinomycetes; order Mycobacteriales; family Mycobacteriaceae; genus Mycobacterium. Next base: position 8,746 of record VEQU01000056.1, on the reverse strand, counting down.
CGCATTCAGAGAACGAGACCGCCAGCGTCGTCTCCGCCATGCCGTATGCCGGCAGGATCGCCTCGGGTTTGAGCCCGAAGGGTTTGCCGGCGTCCATCAGATCCTCGACGTCGGCGGGCTCCACCGGCTCCGCGCCCGACAGTGCGAACCGCAGCGTGGACAGGTCGAATTCACCCGGCTTCGCCTGGCGCCGAAGACGTTTCGCGAACAACGCGTAGGCGAAGTTGGGAGCCGCCGTCATGGTGCCGTTGTACTTATCGATGAGCTTGGCCCACAGCAGCGTGTCGCGCAGGAAGTCCAGCGGGGTGACCTTCACCAGTTCCGCGCCGAAGTACATCGGAATGGTCAGGAAGCCCACCATGCCCATGTCGTGAAAACACGGCAACCAGCTGACCATGACGTCTTTCTCGACGTCGTACTCCGCGCCGATGAACATCGCCTCGGCGTTGGAGTAGATGTTGCGGTGAGTGATCACCACCGCCTTCGGAGAGCCGGTCGAGCCGGAGGTCAGCTGCATCAGCGCGACGTCGTCCTCTGCGGTCTCGACCGGGTCGACAGGCTCGGCGGCCAGCAGGTCCTCCACTGTCAGAACCTTCACGCCGCGCTCCTCGAGCACCGGGGCGGCGACCAGGAACGGCTCGGAAATGACGACGGCCTTGGCTTCGATCATGTCGATCACGTTGATGGTGTCCTGGGCCCACAGCGCGAGGTCGGTACGCGGCGTCGGCTGGTGCAGCATCGTCAGACTCGCACCGCGCATCCACAGCCCCTGGGCGGTCGGGGCAATCTCCACCGGCGCGCCGGCCAGCACGCCGACCGCGTCGCCGCTGCCCACACCCGCGGCCGCCAGACCGCCGGCGATACGCCGCGCCCGTTCGTGAACCTCACGCCAGGAGTGCCGGACCGGTTCGGTGGGCTCGCCGGTGACCATGCCTTTGGTGCTGGTCATCGCGCTGTGGAACATCTTGTCGGTGAATCGGCTCACGACGACCTCCTCGGCGTCCGGCGCGGCATCGGCGACGACGCGACACCACGAACCCCCATGCTGCGCCCCCGGCACAGCGCCGCACCGGCGGCGCGCCCGTGCGGCGGCGCGGAGTTTCGGTATCGAATCGGTCTAGTCACCGTGCCTCATCTTAGAACTTTCTTAATGTTCTGCACCAGCCGCCGCGCCTGATCAGTGACTTCGCGGCGGAACCACCCGCGCGCCGTGCACCGGACCGGCGGCCACCCGGATCGTGCGGCACACCCCGGCGCCGGCCAACTCGCTGGCCACGGCCACCGCGTCGTCGGCGGATGAGCACAGGAACGCGCATGTGGGACCCGAACCGGACACGATCCCGGCAAGTGCGCCGGCCTCGGCGCCTGCGCGAAGCGTCCGGCGCAGTTCCGGCTGCAGGCTCAGCGCGGCCGGTTGAAGGTCATTGCCGAGCAGCGGAGCCAACCGGCGCGGGTCACCACCGGAAAGGGCCGTCAGCAGCGGCTCGGGATCGGCCATCCGCGCCGGTGATCCGGCCTCGCGCAGGCGGTCGATCTCGGCATAGACCGCTGCGGCGGACAGTCCCCCGGCGCCGAAGGCCAAGACCCAGTCGAACGACCTGCGCGCCAGCACCGGTGTCAGTTCCTCGCCGCGGCCGGTGCCCAGCGCCGTGCCGCCGTGCAACGCGAACGGAACGTCGCTGCCGAGCTGTGCGGCCATGGCATGCAGATCACGCCGGGGCACGCCGAGTTCCCACAGCTCATTCATCCCGACCAGCACGGCGGCGGCGTCGGCGCTGCCGCCGGCCATGCCACCGGCCACCGGGATGGATTTGTCGATGACGATCTCCACGTCCGGGGCTCGCCCGACGTGTTCGGCCATCAGTTCAGCGGCCTGCCAGGCCAGATTGCGCTCGTCGTCGGGCACCTCCCCGGCGCCCTCCCCGGTGGTGCGCAACGAGAGCACGTCGGCGCCGCGAACGGTGACCTCATCGGTGAGCGACACGGCGTGGAAGACGGTGGTGATGTCGTGGTAGCCGTCGGCCCGCCGGTCACCCACACCGAGGTGGAGATTGACCTTGCCGGGAACCCGCACGGTCACCGATCCGGTTGGTATCCATTCCGCAGCGGTGCTGCTGCCGTTGCTGGTGGACACGGATCACGCAGCGACGCAGGACACGTCAGCTGATCTCGACGGGGGTGCCGCCGTTGGACGACACCGCACGCCCGGAACGCTGCAGCAGTCGAACGAAGTCGGCAACGGTGAGCGTCTCACCGCGCCGCGACGGGTCGATGCTCGCCGCGAGCAGAAGCTCGGCGGATGCGTTGCCCGAACCAGCCCACTCGAGGAAGGCGTTGCGCACGGTCTTTCGCCGCTGACCGAAAGCGATGTCGACGAGGTCGAAGACCTGCCGTCGGAAGGCTTCGTCGGTGGGCCACGGGGAGGTCTCGTAGCGGTCGATGCGCACCAACCCGGAGTACACCCTCGGAATGGGCCAGAACACCGTCGGCGACACCGATCCGTAGCGGCGCACATTGCCGAAGAAGCGCACCTTGGCGCTCGGCACCCCGTAGTCCTTGCCGCCGGGCTCAGCGGCGAGCCGTTCGGCGACCTCCGCCTGAACCATCACCATGACAGTCCGGATGGATTCGAACTCGGCCAGCAGATGCAGCAGGGCCGGAACGGCGATGTTGTATGGGAGGTTGGCCACCACCGCCGTCGGCGGGTTCTGAAGATCGGAGCGCCGGATCCCGAGGATGTCCTGATTGAGAACGGTCAGCCGGTGAATCTCGCTGTGCGAGTGCTCGGCCACCGTCTTGGGGAGCCGCTGCGCCAGCACCGGGTCGATCTCCACCGCCGTCACGGTGGCGCCCCGGTCCAGCAGGGCCAGCGTGAGCGACCCCAGGCCCGGGCCGACCTCCAGCACGTGGTCGCTCTTGTTCACCCCCGAGGCCGACACCACGCGGCGCAAGGTGTTGGCGTCATGCACGAAGTTCTGGCCGAGTGACTTGCGCGGCCGGAAGTCGAGTTCCTTGGCTAAGTTTCTGATCTCGGTGCGGCTGAGCAGACGGATGGTCACGACTTCACCTCCCGCACACTGGCCATGCCCCCCAGCCCTGGACGGCTTGAGTCCTCTCGGCGATGGCGATCTGTTCTTCCCTGGTTGCCAGGTCTGCACGAGCAGCGTATCGCAATCCGCCGTGACGCTCCCATGTGTTCTGGTCAAACTGCACACCGCCGTAATAACCGTTGCCGGTGTTGATCGACCAGTTGTTGCCAGATTCGCACGCCGCGATCGCATCCCAGCGGGCGCCGCGGGTCACCGGCGGCACCTCGGTGCCCGGTTTGGCCCCCACCCGCAGCACCGAATCGCGGGCCGGCGTCACGACGACGTTCGACACCGGCAACCGTCCGGTGACCTCGCCGTTGACCGACGCGACGGCGAAGGTGACGTCCTGGACTCCCGGGGAGCCCGGGTCCTCGACCACCTGGCGGCTCATGTTCATGGTCGGGTCTTCGATGCGCTGCGCGGTGGGCGCCAACGGCACCCTCTCGGTGAGCCTCTCGATCCGGATGCGGGTGACGACGATCTGCATGCCGTCGGTCACGGGGGCCGACGCGGCGGGCACGACGGTGTCGCGCTGCTCCAGCGGAGCGCCGGCGGCCTGCAGCAGTGCGGCCACCGTGGGTGCGGCCTGGCGCACCGTGCGCTGCGCGCCGCCGTCGTTGAGTTGCACGGTCTTGGCGCTGACGACCGGCAGGGCCATACCCTTCAGCGGCAGCCGACTGGCCGGTGACACCGCGGCCGGGGCGGTGTCGGTCAACGACAGCTGGGTCAGCGCCTCGTGGACGGTGGACGCGGTGGTCCACATCTGGCGGGGCTGCTGGCCGTCGACGGAGATGTGCAACGGCCGACCTCGGCGCAGGACGATGGTCTGGGCGTCATCCACCGCGTGGCCGGCCGCGGGAATGACCTCATCGCGCTCGCCGAGCGAAAAGCCGTTCTCCTCCACGATGTCGGCGACCCGCGACTTCATGGTGCTCACCGTCACCGCGGTGCCGTCGACGTCGAGGGTGACGGTCTTGCGGGAGGACAGCGCGAACGCTCCGGCACCGCTCAGGGCCACCAGCAGGGCGGCCAGGACCAGCCGCAGGGCAGGCGAGGGCGAGTGCGCCAGCCTGGTCAACGCGTTCATGGTCCCCGACTCGTCCGGTCCGCCCGTTTGGTCACAAGACGGTAACGGACGGGCCGGGACAGCGGCAACCGGGACGACGGGACCGCCTCAGGCCCAGCGGTAGACCCGCCGCGCGGTCGCGGTGGTCTCGGCGGCCAGCTCCTCGGCCGGCCGGTCGAGCAGATCGGCCAGCGCCCGCACCGTGTAGGGCAGGCAGTAGGGCTCGTTGGGCGCTCCGCGGTATGGGTGCGGGGTCAGGAAGGGGGCGTCGGTCTCCACGAGTAGCTGCCCGGGCGGGATCAGCGCGGCCGCTTCCCGAAGATCGAGCGCATTGCCGAAGCTGACGGTGCCCGACAGGCTGAGCACCCAGCCGGCCTCGACGCAGCTGCGGGCCATCTGCGGGCCCGAGGAGAAACAGTGGAAGATCACCGTCTCCGGCGGCCCTTCGCCGCGCAGCACGTCGAGCACCTCGGCATCGGCATCGCGGTTGTGGATCATCAGCGGTTTGCCGGTGCGCTTGGACAGGTCGATGTGCCAGGCGAACGCCTCACGCTGCTGCGCCGGATCGGCGCATCCCTCCAGCCGCCCCGGCCAGTAGAGGTCCATCCCGGTTTCCCCGATCGCCACGACGCGGGGGTGCGCGGCCAGCTGTTCGATCTCCGCACGGGCCTCGGCGGTGAGCGCGCCGGCCCGGGTGGGATGGAGTGCGACGGCGGCGTAGAGGCGCTCATCCCACTCCGCGGCCCTTGCCGCCCAGCGGGCCGAGTCGAGGTCGTCGGCGATCGTCACCGCGGCCTGCACCCCGACGGCGTGGGCGCGGTCCAGGATGGCTTTAACGTCCCCGGCGGTGCGCGCACCACAGGCGTCGAGGTGGGTGTGCGCGTCCACCAGGGGTGCCAGCGGCTCGGGCGGCGGCGGCGCCGGACGCGTACTCACCGCAACACAATAAGGTGATCTGCGAGATGAGCCAGCCCTTCTACGTGACGACGGCGATCGCCTATCCCAATGGCGCGCCGCACGTCGGGCATGCCTACGAGTACGTCGCCACCGACGCGATCGCCCGGTTCAAACGGCTGGACGCCTTCGACGTGTGGTTCCTCACCGGCACCGACGAACACGGGCTGAAGATGGCCCAGGCCGCCGCCGCCGAGGGGATACCGACGGCCCAGTTCGCCCGACGCAACTCCGATGAGTTCGAGCGGCTGCAGCGGATACTGAACATCTCCTTCGACCGGTTCATCCGCACCACCGACCCGGACCACTACGCCGCGTCGACGGCGATCTGGGCACGGATGGCCGAGCGAGGCGACATCTATACCGACACCTACTCCGGCTGGTACTCGGTGCGCGACGAGAGGTTCTTCACCGAGTCCGAGACCGAGGTCACCGCCGACGGCACCCGGGTGGCGACGGAGACCGGCACCCCGGTGACCTGGACCGAGGAGCAGACGTACTTCTTCCGGCTGTCGGCGTACGCCGACAAGCTGCTGGCCCACTACGCCGAACACCCGGACTTTATCGCACCGGAGGTGCGCCGCAACGAGGTCGTCAGCTTCGTCTCCGGCGGGCTTCGCGACCTGTCAATCTCCCGGACGTCGTTCGACTGGGGCGTCCCGGTGCCCGATGACCCGTCGCACGTGATGTACGTGTGGGTGGACGCGCTCACCAACTACCTCACCGGTGTCGGCTTCCCGGACACCGGATCGGCTCTCTACCAACGGTTCTGGCCGGCCGATCTGCACATGATCGGCAAGGACATCATCCGGTTCCACACGGTGTACTGGCCGGCCTTCCTGATGTCGGCCGGACTGCCGTTGCCGCGCCGGGTCTTCGCGCACGGCTTCCTCTACAACCGCGGCGAGAAGATGAGCAAGTCGGTGGGCAACGTCGTCGACCCGGTCGATCTGGTCGAGACGTTCGGCGCGGACGCGGTGCGTTACTTCCTGCTGCGCGAGGTGCCGTTCGGCCAGGACGGCAGCTACAGCGAGGACGCCATCATCGGCCGGATCAACACCGACCTGGCCAACGAACTGGGCAACCTGGCGCAGCGCTCGCTGTCGATGGTGAACAAGAACCTCGGCGGTGCGGTCCCCGAGCCGGGCGGGTTCATCGCCGCGGACACCGAACTGCTGGAACTGGCCGACGGCCTGCTGCCGCGGGTGCGCGCCGCCTTCGACGCCCAGGCCATGCATCTGGGCCTGGAGGCGGTCTGGCTGATGCTGGGCGCGGCCAACCGCTACTTCTCCGCCCAGGAGCCGTGGGTGCTGCGCAAGTCGCAGTCCGCCGCCGACCAGGACCGGTTCCGCACCGTGCTCTACACCACCCTGGAGGCCGTGCGCATCGCCGCGGTGCTGCTGCAGCCGGTGATGCCGGCCTCGGCGGCGCGGCTGCTGGACCTGCTCGGGCAGCCCCCCGACCGGCGCGACTTCGCCGCGTTGTCCGACCGACTGGTCCCCGGAACCGCGTTGCCGACCCCCGCCGGGGTCTTCCCCCGCTACGAACCCCCCGCCCCCTGACCGCGAGCAGACACAAAGTTCTCCGCACGCCCGGCGTGTCGGGGAACTTTGCGTCTGCTCGCGCGAGGACGCAAGCTGGATCGGTGCTGACCGAGCGGCTGGGGGACCTGGGCTCGGCCGCCGACGTCCTCCGCCGGGACGACGCCGGCACCCGCCGGTTCGGCCTTGCCCCACCGGCGGCATTGATCGGCGACTGGTTCGGCAACCAAGCGGTCATCGCCCCGACGGTGGACGCCGCTCCGGTGCATCCGGCAGACGTCTTCGACGCGCCCACGGGTTCGGGGGGCGACGCCGTCGGTGGCGGTTGGATCGGCTACCTGTCCTACCCGGATTTCGGAGCCGACGGCGCGCCACCGCGCATTCCACAGGCAGCCGGCGGGTGGACCGACTGCGTGCTGCGTCTCGACAGGTGCGATGGCTGGTGGTACGAAAGCCTCAGTGGTGCAGCACTTCCCGATTGGGTGACCGCTGCACTGCGCGAGCCCGTGGAACTCCTCCACTGCGACATCGACTGGCAGCAGCCGAGCTCGGCGGTGCACCGCGCAGCGGTGCTGTCCTGCCTGGAGGCCATCGAGGCCGGGGAGGTCTACCAGGCCTGTGTATGCACGCAGTTCAGCGGCAACGTCAACGGTCTACCGGTGCATTTCTTCGCCGACGCGGTGGCCCGCACCTCACCGGCGCGGGCGGCCTACCTGGCCGGTGACTGGGGCGCGGTCGCCTCGCTGTCGCCGGAGTTGTTCCTGCGCCGGGTCGGCGAGCAGGTGAGCTCCAGCCCGATCAAGGGCACCCTGCCTCGGCACGCCGACCCCGCACTGCTGCGCGCGTCGGCCAAGGACGTCGCCGAGAACATCATGATCGTCGACCTGGTGCGCAACGACCTGGGGCGGGTAGCCCGCACCGGTTCGGTGACTGTGTCCGAATTGCTGGCGGTGCATCCGGCGCCGGGGGTGTGGCATCTGGTGTCAACGGTCTCGGCGCAGGTGCCACTCGAGGTTCCGATCGCCGGCCTGCTGGCCGCGGCCTTTCCACCGGCGTCCGTGACCGGTACCCCGAAAACCCGTGCTCGGCAACTACTTTCGCAGTGGGAGCCGCATCGGCGCGGTGTCTACTGCGGCACCGTCGGGATGGCCTCGCCGGTGGCCGGCTGCGAGCTGAATGTGGCGATCCGCACCGTGGAGTTCGGCGCCGACTCCCGGGCGGTTCTGGGGGTGGGCGGCGGCATCACGGCCGATTCCGACCCGGACGCCGAATGGCAGGAATGCCTGGACAAAGCCGCGCCGATCGTTCACCGCCAGTCGCCGCCCGCCCGGCCGGACGGACGGGCTCGCAGCACCGCGTCGTAGAGTTCCCGCCGCGGCGGGGCCCCCGGATGCGCGGCGACCACCGCCGCGCAGGCATCCTTGACCCCCATCCCCTCCCGGATCAATCCACTCACCTCCACGATCAGCGAGTCCAGGTCGGCCACCGCGACCGCCCCGGCCAGCACCACGGTGATCTCACCCAGGACACCCCGGGCCGCCCAGTCCGCCAACTCCGCCAGCGTTCCGCGCCGGATCTCCTCGTGGGTCTTGGTCAGCTCCCGGCACACCACGGCGCGCCGGTGCGGTCCGAGCTCACTTGCGGCGGCGGTGAGGCAGTCGGCCAGCCTCCGCGGGGACTCGAAGAACACCGCGGTGCGGGTCTCGCCGGCAAGGGCGGCCAGCCAGCCTTGCCGCGCTGACTTCTTGCGCGGAGCGAACCCCTCGAAACAGAACCGGTCGGACGGCAGGCCGGAGACCGCCAGGGCGGTGGTCACCGCCGACGGTCCCGGCAGGCAGGAGACCGGCAAGCCGGCGTCGATGCACTGGGTCACCAGCCGGTAGCCCGGATCGTTAATCAGCGGCATCCCGGCGTCGCTGACAACCAGCACCGTGGCACCCGAGGCAACGTCGGCCACCAGCGCCGGTGCCCGGGCGGCTTCGTTCTGGTCGAACAGGCTGACGATCCGGCCGCGGATTGTCACGTCCAACGACTTGGCCAGGGTCCGGACCCGGCGGGTGTCCTCGGCGGCGAAGACGTCCGCGGTTGCCAGGGCC
>VEQU01000008.1 GCA_018883075.1 Mycobacterium sp. | reverse complement strand
GTTTCAGATCTCGTCGGGGATGCCGGTCTGCGCGCCCCGCGCACCTCGGCGGGCGGCAGCCGCCTGCCACAGGAAGATCGACGTGCCCAACACGCCGACACCCAGGCCTGCCACGGTGATCGGCCGCCAGCTGTGCAGGGCCGGGACGATGAACGCCGCCAGGGCCGCCAGCACCCACAGCGCAGCGCCGACGATGACCACCGGACGCGGGTCGAGCAGCGCGGCGGGCAGCGGCGGCGGTTCGGTATCTGACGGCATCGCGATAACCGTAGCCTGGCTCCCGTGCAGGGCCCGGCGGTCATCGACATCACTGATCCGACCGATCCCCGCGTCGATGACTTTCGCGACCTCAACAGCGTCGATCGCCGCCCGGATCTGCCGTCGGGCAAGGGCCTGGTGATCGCCGAGGGCGTGCTGGTGGTGCAGCGCATGCTGTCGTCGCGGTTCGTCCCGCACGCCCTGCTGGGCACCGAGCGCCGGCGCGGCGAGCTCGCCGGCGACCTGGCCGGGGCGGCGGCCCCGTTCTACCGGGCCTCCGCCGAGGTGATGGCCGACGTGGTGGGCTTCCACCTCAACCGCGGGGTGCTGGCGGCGGCCCGACGACCCCCGGAGCTGCCGCTGACCGAGGTGCTCGACGGTGCCCGGACCATCGCGGTGCTCGAAGGTGTCAACGACCATGAGAATCTCGGGTCCATCTTCCGCAACGCGGCCGGTCTGGGCGTGGATGCGGTGGTGTTCGGGGCGGGCTGCGCCGATCCGCTGTACCGGCGCGCGGTGAGGGTGTCGATGGGCCATGCACTGCTGGTGCCCTCGGCGCGTGCGCAGCACTGGCCTGACGACCTGGACACTCTGCGCGCCAACGGCTTTCGGCTGCTTGCGATGACACCCGATCCCTCTGCGGAGCCCCTGCCCGAGGTGATGCGCCGCTGGCACGGCGAGCGGGTCGCAGTCCTGGTCGGAGCGGAGGGGCCCGGTCTCACCGAGAACGCGATGCGTGCCAGCGATGCCCGGGTGCGAATTCCCATGGCGCGGGGCACCGACTCGCTCAACGTCGCCACCGCGGCGGCGCTGGCGTTCTACGAGCGTGTCCGCCGTGCGGACGGCGGGGACCGGACAGCCCGATAGCCTGAGCGCATGCCTGAGGAATCCGCACCGCGGACCCCGTGGGGGACGGGCCTGACTCTGGCGGGGTTCACCGCGGCGGTGACGGCGGCGGCGATCGTGGTGCTCAGCCTGGGCATGATCCGGGTTCATCCGGCGGTGTCGATCGCTCTCAACGCCATCGCAGTCGGCGGTCTGGCGCCCACGCTGTGGGGCTGGCGCCGCATACCGGTGCGGCGGTGGCTGGTGCTCGGTGCCGGTGTGGGCGTGGCGATCGGCTGGATCGTCCTGCTGGCCGTGTCATTGCGATAGGGACTACCGCTAGGAAACCCCGCGGTAGGGGTCAGCGCTCGCCGCTGGTGCGGACTCCCAGAAGCACGTCTTCCCAGGCCGGAACCTCAGGCTTGCGCCTGTCGCGCCGCACGGGTGCCGGTTGCTGCTGGCGTTCGCCGGGTGACTCCGCGACGGGGACCTCGGTGGGGGCCGCCGGCGGATCCTCGAAATCCAGCTGGGCGACCGCAGGGACCGGCCGAAGCGGACGCTCGAATTCCGGGTCGATCAGCTCACTGGCCGCCTCATCGATGGCTGTGACCGTCCCACCGTGCGCGCCGGGGGTGAAACGGAAGTGGGCGAAGTTCTCCGAGAGCCCGGCGGTCCAGCTCATCCGCACCGTCCAGCGGCCGTCATCGGCGCGCCACGCATCCCAGGTGGTGGCCTCCGTGCTCAGACTGCGGGCGGCCAGGGCCGCACTGACCGTCTCCAGCAGGGTCTCCACCGAGGGTCCGTCGGCGAGCACCGGGTGGGCGGCGGTGGCCAGCTCCGCGGCGCGCATCCGTTCCAGCAAGACCGGATGGGCGAAGCGCTCGACCTTGGAGACATCCATACCGGAGGCCTCGGCGACCTCCTGCACCGATGCGCCGGCACGGATTCGGGACTGGATGTCCTTGGGACGCAACATGCCTCGCACCTCGTTGTCCTTCGGATTCTCGATCAGCCCGGCCCGATCGCCGCGGACCGCTGCACGCATCCTGTCGTCCACCCGGATCAGGAACTTGTCCGCCGGGTCGCCACCCTCACAGATGATGTGCTTACCGTCGACATCGAGCCCGATAAGTGTCAGTTCCCGCATGCCGACCTCCTTCTGGGCGGAATCTAGCCCAGCGCGCGTTGACATAACCGACGCGACACGCCCCTGTTACTACTGAGGTCTACAGGTGTTCGACGACCCAGTCGACGCACCGGGTCAGCGCGGTGACGTCGTCGGGCTCGACGGCGGGGAACATGCCCACCCGCAGCTGATTGCGGCCCAACTTGCGGTACGGCTCGGTGTCGACGATGCCGTTGGCCCGCAGCACCGAGGCCACCGCGGCGGCGTCGACCTCATCGGAGAAGTCGACGGTGCCGACCACCTGCGAGCGCAGCCGGGGATCGTCGACGAAGGGACGGGCGTAGGGCGATGCCTCGGCCCAGGAGTAGAGCCGCGAGGACGAGTCGGCGGTGCGTGCGACCGCCCAGCCGAGACCCCCGTTGGCCAGCATCCAGTCGATCTGCTCGGCGAGCAGCACGAGGGTGCCGATCGCCGGGGTGTTGTAGGTCTGATTCTTGAGGCTGTTGTCCACCGCGATCGGGAGCGACAGAAAGTCGGGGACCCACCGGCCGGACTTCTCGATCGCCTCGATACGGGCCAGTGCCGCCGGGGAGACGATGGCCAGCCACAGGCCGCCGTCGCTGGCGAAATTCTTCTGCGGGGCGAAGTAGTAGGTGTCGCACTCGGCGATGTTCACCGGCAGACCGCCGGCCCCCGAGGTGGCGTCGATGAGGATCAGCGCGTCGCCGGAGCCCTCGGGTCGGCGGACCCCGACCGACACGCCGGTCGAGGTCTCGTTGTGCGCCCACGCGATGGCGTCGACACCGGGGTCGGACTGCGGGGCCGGTGCGCTGCCCGGATCGGCCTTGACGACGATCGGCTCGCCGACGAACGGGTTGGCCGCCACCGCGGAAGCGAACTTGGCGCTGAACTCGCCGTAGGTGAGGTGTAGCGAGCGGGTGTCGATAAGTCCGAACGCCGCGGCGTCCCAGAACGCCGTCGCTCCGCCGTTGCCGAGGATCACCTCGTAGCCGTCCGGGAGGCTGAAGAGCTGGCGCAGCCCGTCGCGCACCCGGCCGACCAGATTCTTCACCGGGGCCTGCCGATGGGAGGTGCCGAACAGCCCGGCGGCCGAGGTGGTCAGCGCCGACAACTGTTCGGGGCGCACCTTCGACGGCCCGCAGCCGAAGCGGCCGTCGGCGGGCTTGAGGTCTGCGGGGATGCTGAGCTGGGGGGCGTCGGCCATGGGGGAAGCCTAAAAGCTCACCGGGCTGCTACTGAAATCCGTGGCCGGGGGCGGCGAATGCGCTCAGGTGTGCGCGATGTCATTCCAGCCGGCCACCGAATTCGCCGGCCGCGGGCCCGGGCCGACGTACACCGCAGACGGGCGCACCAGCTTGCCCAGCCGCTTCTGCTCCAAGATGTGGGCGCACCACCCCGCCGTCCGGCCGCAGGTGAACATGGCCGGCATCATCGCCGGCGGCACCTCGGCGAAGTCCAAGATCACCGCAGCCCAGAACTCGACATTGGTCTCGATGGCACGGTCGGGCCTGCGCTGTCTGAGTTCTGCAAGCGCCGCGCGCTCCAGTTCGGCGGCCACCTCGTAGCGGGGTGCGTTCAGCCGCTGTGCGGTGGCCCGCAATACCCGGGCGCGGGGATCCTCGGCGCGGTACACGCGGTGCCCGAACCCCATCAGCTTCTCCTTGCGGTCCAGGATGCCGCGCACCACGGCGTGCGCGTCACCGCTGCGCTCCACCTCGGAGATCATCGGGATCACCCTGGCCGGCGCCCCGCCGTGCAGCGGGCCGCTCATCGCCCCGACGGCTCCCGACAGCGCCGCGGCCACATCAGCACCGGTGGACGCGATCACCCGGGCGGTGAAGGTCGAGGCGTTCATCCCGTGCTCGGCCGCCGAGACCCAGTAGGCGTCGATGGCCTCGACGTGGCGCGGATCGGGCTCGCCGTGCCACCTCGTCATGAAGCGCTCGGTGACCGTGGAGCACTCGTCGATGACACGCTGCGGCACGGCCGGTTTGGTGATGCCGCGTGCCGACTGCGCCACATAGGACAGCGCCATGACCGATGCGCGGGCCAACTGGGCGCGCGCGGCGTCGTCGTCGATATCCAGCAGCGGGGCGTACCCCCAGATCGGCGCCAGCATGACCAGTCCGGCCTGCACATCCACCCGGACGTCGCCGGTGTGGATGGGCAGCGGGAACGGTTCGGCGGGTGCGAGTCCGTCGCCGAAGCGGCCGTCCACCAGCAGCGCCCACACGTCCCCGAAGGTGACCCGGTGGGAGACCAGATCCTCGATGTCCACGCCGCGGTAGCGCAGGGCGCCGCCGTCGCGATCCGGCTCGGCGATCTCGGTGGTGAAGGCGACGACGCCCTCCAGGCCCGGGACGAAGTCGTCCGGTAGCACTGTCATGGTCGGATTCTCCCACCCTGCAACGCTGCGCGTACGGTGAGGCCGTGGCAGATCAGGGCGGGGCAGATCAGGGCGGGGCCAGTCCCCATGCCGACCGGCTGGCGGCGATGCGTGTCGAGTACGGCTCGGTGGAGAAGGACGGCAGCACCGACCTCGACGTCGACTGGCTCGCGGACGGCTGGCTTGCGCTGCTGCACACCTGGATCGGTGAGGCCGAGGAGGCCGGCATCGCCGAACCGAACGCCATGGTGCTGGCCACCGTGGCGGGTGGGCGTCCGGTCACCCGCACGGTGCTGTGCAAAAGCGTCGACGAGGCCGGCGTCACCTTCTACACCAACTACGACTCGGCCAAGGGTGCCGAGCTGGCCGTCGTGCCCTACGCCTCGGTGACCTTCCCCTGGTACGCACTGGGCCGTCAGGTGCACGTCCGCGGCGCCGTCACGAAGGTCAGTGCCGAGGAGACCGCCCAGTACTGGAATCGCCGCCCACGCGGATCCCAACTCGGGGCGTGGGCATCGCATCAGTCACGTCCGATCGGATCGCGTGCTGAGCTTGCCGCAAAACTGGCCGAGGTGAGCTCACGCTTCGCCGCCGACGAGCAGGTGCCGGTACCGCCCCACTGGGGCGGCTATCGGATCGCGGCCGAGGTCGTGGAGTTCTGGCAGGGCCGGGAGAACCGGATCCACAACCGGATCCGCGTACTGCCCGGCGAGATCGACCGGATCGAGCGTCTGCAGCCCTGATCGAGGTTTGGCTGCTCCGTGACCCGGGTAAGTGGGTGAGCATGAACCCATCGCTGACGACGTCGGTGGATGTGGTGCACTCGGCCTGCTCGAACACCCCCGCTCGCTGAAGATCCCTCGAACGGGTGAGCGCACCACGGGACCGCCGCCGCGCGGCGCCCCCTACGATCACAGACGTGCCCGACCGCAACGGGGTCGCAGCGCTGGGGCTGCGCGAACGCAAGAAACAACGCACGCGGGCCACCATCGTCGAGGTGGCGGCCAGGCTGTGCGCGCAGCAGGGCTATGAGAACACCACGGTGGATCAGATCGCCGAGGCGGCCGAGGTCTCACCGCGCACGTTCAGCCGGTACTTCCCCAGCAAGGAGGCCGTCATCGGCGCGCTGATCGAGGAGACCTCCGATCACGTCGCGCAGGCCCTCGCCCGCCAACCGCTCGACATCACCGAACATGAGGCACTGCTCGGCGCACATCTCGAGGTGCTGGGCGCGGCCCAGCGCGGTGAAGCGGGGTCAATGTCGTTCGACCGCGTCTCCGGCTTTCTGCGCATCGTCATCGGAGCCCCCACACTGGGTCTGTCCGCTTTCGCATACCGCCCGGGCGGGCCCACCCGGGCGGTGACCGACGCGCTGGCCCGCCGGATGGGCGTAGCGACGGGGGACCCGGCGGTACGGATCGTTCTGGACACCTGGGCCGTTCTGGTGGCCGCCGGCGTCGACACCCCGGGTGTGCAGATCGCCGCACCAGGCGACATCATGGACCGGATCGAGTCCAGCTACTCGGTGTTCACTCGGCTCTGGCAGCCCTGGCGAGCCTCTGGGCAGCCCCCGTCAGGCGAGACCGGACGGTAGCGACTACCTTCAGCTAGGACGCACGCTAGCGTTGAGTCCTCCACCGAGGATCGTCTGACGCGCGAGAAAGGTTTGACGTGGCCGCAACCGACGACACCGCCTCCCTCCGTTATCCCGGCGGGGAGATCGACCTGGAGATCGTCCACGCCACGGAGGGATCCGACGGCATCGCGCTGGGACCGCTGCTGGCCAAGACCGGTTACACCACCTTCGACCAGGGCTTCGTCAACACCGCCTCGACTGAGAGCGCCATCACCTACATCGACGGTGACGCCGGCATCCTGCGCTACCGCGGATACCCGATCGACCAACTGGCCGAGAAGTCGAATTTCATCGAGGTCAGCTATCTGCTGATCTACGGAGAGCTGCCGACCGCAGCCGAGCTGGGCGAGTTCACCACCAGGATCCAGCGGCACACCCTGCTGCACGAGGATCTCAAGCGGTTCTTCGACGGCTTCCCGCGTAACGCCCATCCGATGCCGGTGCTGTCCAGCGCCGTCAACGCACTGAGCGCCTACTACCAGGACTCGCTGGATCCGCTGGACCACGATCAGGTGGAGCTGTCCACGATCAGGCTGCTGGCCAAGCTGCCCACCATCGCCGCCTACGCCTACAAGAAGTCGGTCGGCCAGCCGTTCCTGTACCCGGACAACTCGCTGAGTCTGGTGGAGAACTTCCTGCGGATGACGTTCGGCCTGCCGGCCGAGCCGTACGCGCCCGACCCGGAGATCGTCCGGGCGCTGGACATGCTGCTGATCCTGCACGCCGACCACGAGCAGAACTGCTCGACGTCCACGGTCCGGCTGGTCGGCTCTTCGCAGGCCAATCTGTTCACGTCCATCTCCGGTGGCATCAATGCGCTGTGGGGTCCGCTGCACGGCGGCGCCAACCAGTCGGTGCTGGAGATGCTCGAGGACATCCGTTCCGCCGGCGGTGACGTCCATCAGTTCGTGCGCAAGGTGAAGGACCGCGAGGACGGCGTAAAGCTGATGGGCTTCGGTCACCGGGTGTACAAGAACTACGACCCGCGTGCGCGCATCGTCAAGGAGCAGGCCGACAAGATCCTGGGCAAGCTCGGCGGTGACGACGCCCTTCTCGACATCGCGAAGTCGCTGGAAGAGGTCGCCCTGACCGACGACTACTTCATCGAGCGCAAGCTGTACCCCAACGTCGACTTCTACACCGGCGTGATCTACCGGGCGATGGGCTTTCCGACCCGGATGTTCACCGTGCTGTTCGCCCTCGGCCGGCTTCCCGGCTGGATCGCGCACTGGCGGGAGATGCACGAGGAGCCGACCAAGATCGGCCGCCCGCGCCAGATCTACACCGGATACGGCGAACGCGACTACGCCGCACTCGAAGGCCGTTAGTCAGCCGCGAGAGCGGGCCAGGACAGTCCGCGCTGCCATGGCGGCGTTGTGACCCCGATGCCCGACACCGCGCCGCCGCGGCGCGATCCCGACCCGCACAGCAGGATCCGCTCGTGATGGGTGGCCACACCCCACTGGCGCGCCGGGGTGTCCAACTGGTCGTCGTCATCGGCGAACGGCCACGCCAGGTCGCCGTGGAAGATGTTGCCCGCGGTCAGCCCCAAGGCATCGTGCAGGTCCACGGTCGTCTTCGTCTCGATACACGCACGGCCGTGCACGTCGGCCATCACGACGTCCTCGATGGGCTCGGCGAGGACGGAGTTGAGTGACGCCAGCACCGCCTGGGTGAGACGGCCGCGCATCCGTTCGGGATCCGACGCCTGTATGCGGTGGGGGACGTGCAGACCGAACACGGTGAGGGTCGCCGCGCCCGACTCACGCAGACCGGCCGACAGGATGCTCGGGTCGGTCAGGGAGTGGCAGTAGATCTCGCACGGAATCGGTGCGGGGATATCGCCCGCCGCGGCGACGGAGTACGCGGTGTCCAGTTGTGAGAAGGTCTCGTTGATGTGGAAGGTGCCGCCGAAAGCCTGCTGGGGTGTGACCGAGTCGTCGCGCAACCGCGGCAGCCGCCGCAGCATCAGGTTGACCTTGACCTGGCAGCCGTCCGCGAGATCCGGTGCCGGCTCACCCAGCAGGCCGGCCAGCACGGCAGGTGTCACGTTGGCCAGGACGAGACGGCCCCGTACCACCTGCTCCTCGTCTCCGCGACGGTAGCGCACCTCGCCGTCGGGCGTGACGGCCAAAACCTCTGCACCGGTGAGGATCTCGGCACCATGCGAGATCGCAGCCGCCGCGAGTGCCGCTGTCACCGCCCCCATTCCGCCGACCGGCACGTCCCACATTCCGGTGCCCCCGCCCAGAAGGTGGTAGAGGAAGCACACGTTCTGCCGCAGCGACCCGTCATTGAGGGGGGCGAAGGTTCCGATCAGCGCATCGGTGGCCATCACACCCCGGACCAGATCGCTGCTGGCGGCGTCGGTGATCGCCTGCCCCAGCGGGCGCTCGATGAGCGCCTCCCACGCCGCCGCACCATCCAGCCCGCCATGTCGCTCGACGTGCCGCCGCGCCTGCTGGGCGTGGGTCAACGGCTGCAGCAGCGTCGGCCACAGCGGTTCGGTGACCTTCCGGCAGCGGCGGTAGAACTCCCCGAAACCCGCCTCGTCTCCGCCGGCTCGCACCGCGTGGAACGTCGAGCGCGGTCCGATCAGCAGACCGCTGCGTCCGCCGTCGGTCGGATCCGGCGTGTAGGACGCGTAGGCGCGCCGCCGCAGGCGCACCGGGGCACCGAGATCATCGAGGATTCGCGGCGGCAACAGGCTGACCAGGTAGGCGTACCGGGAGAGCCGGGCGTCTACTCCGTCGAAGGCGAACGCCGATACGGCGGCACCGCCCACGTCGTCGAGCCGCTCCAGCAGCCGGACCCGCAGGCCGGCCCGTGCCAGGTATCCGGCTGCCACCAACCCGTTGTGCCCACCGCCCACGACGACGGCGTCGACGGTGACCATGTCCCCAAGCTTAGAAAGACCGCTACCGTGGGGTCGGTGACGGCCAAACCTGAGATCGACTTTCCCGACGGACCAGCCCCCACCGAGTTGGTGATCAAAGACCTCATCGTCGGCGACGGCGCCGAAGCCGCCCCGGGAGCGGTGGTCGAGGTCCACTACCTCGGCGTGGAATACGACACCGGTGAGGAGTTCGACAGCTCCTGGAACCGCGGTGAGTCCATCTCGTTTCCGCTGCGCGGTCTGATCCAGGGATGGCAGGACGGGATCCCCGGCATGCGGGTGGGCGGGCGCCGGCAACTGATCATCCCGCCCGAGCAGGCTTACGGGCCGGCCGGTGGCGGGCACCGTCTCTCCGGTAAAACCCTGATCTTCGTCATCGACCTGCTCGCGACCTCCTGAGTCCCGCCGGTTGCCGGGGATCCCGGTCCCGCACACACGGCAAACGCTGCGGTGTAAATTCGTCTGCGTTCGTTCTACTGACGTGGCATGGCGAGGAGAGAGCCAGATGACGGGTTCGGGCGAGACGCGGGCGGGCGCGACGGCAACCGAGTGGCGTACCGAGTCTCGGTTCTACCGTCGTTCGCCCGGAGTGGGGTGGTTGCTGAGCCTGCTGCTGATCCCGTTGCTGTTCGGGTGGCTGGGCTGGGGAGCGATCAAGCCCAGGGTGGATGTCAACGTGCCCAGTGTTTCCGAGGGCGTGTCGGCGCCGGCGCTGAACTTTTCGCCGTTGTCGATCCTGCGCAACGGCAACGACTTCACCCTGTCCGGGCTGCTCCCGGATCTGGCGGTCAAGGACAAGCTGCTGGCCGTGCTGAGGGCCGCCCTCGGGTCCGGCGTCAACCTGATCGACAAGGTGGATATCGCGGCCGGCGCCTCGGCTCCGGGCTTCGACGGGTTGACGGCGCTGTTCAAGGCGGCCGCCGACGTCCGCGACTTCCAGTTCACCGTTCAGGGCGACACCCTGACGCTGAGCGGAACCGCTCCGTCGGAGGAGATCAGGGCGGCGGTCGAGGCGGCCGCGAAGGCCGGCTGGCCGAACGTCACGGTGATCAACGACATCACGATCACCGGCGCCGCCGTGTCATGCGAGAACCTGCAGAGCACGATCAGTGCCGATCTCGCCGTGCCGCTGAAGTTCCAGACCGGCAGCGACCAGCTGAGCGCGGACGGCGTGGCGCAACTGTCGAATGTGGTCCCGGCCATCAAGGCGTGCCCGGAGGCCAGGTTCACGGTGATCGGCCACACCGACAACACCGGCACCGATGCCATCAACGGCCCGCTCAGCGAGGCCCGCGCCAAGTCGGTCACCGCTTACCTGGTGTCGCAGGGCATCCCGGCGGACGCGTTCACCGTCAAGGGCGCCGGATCCTCGGAGCCGATCGCCGGCAATGACACCGAGGCGGGGCGGGCGCAGAACCGTCGCACCGAGATCACGGTCAACTAGGAGTATCGAGATGGGTTTCGTAACGCAGTGGTTGTGGTACCTGCTGGCTTTCCTGGCCGGCTCCGCGGTCGCGTGGGTGGTTGCGACGGCGACCATCCCCCGGACCAGCCGGGAAGAGGCCATCGCGGACCTCCCCGCCGGCTCGCGTGAGATCGGAGCACTCTGATGCGTGACGTCAACTGGTGGTTGATGACACTGTCCTTCCTGATCGGGCTGGTGCTCACCCTGGGCCTGATGGTCCGCAGGGTCACCCGCGAGGTGCCGATCACCCACGCCGTCTCGGCAGGTGTGTCTGCGGCCGCTGACGCGGCGAGCACGCTGACCGGGGGCGCAGCGGCGTTGATGGCCTCGATCGAGGATGTCGGCGCCGGTCCCTTCGGGAAGGGCTCGGCGAAGCCGAATGCCGACGGAAGCGGCCCAGCGGGCTGGACGGTGAAGGGCAATGTCGATTCGATGCTCTACCACCCGACCGACAGCCCGGCCTACTCCCAGACGATCGCCGAGGTGTGGTTCTTCGATGAGGAGACCGCCAGGGCGGCCGGTTTCGATAAGTGGGACAAGAACTTCCGCTAGCCGCTACCTGTGCTGACTACTGGTTGCGCAGTACGAACCCGACGCCGCGGACTGTGTGCAGCAGACGTGGCGCGCCGCCGGCCTCGAGTTTGCGCCGGAGGTAGCCGATGAACACGTCCACCACGTTGGTGTCGGCCGCGAAGTCGTAACCCCAGACCAGTTCGAGCAGTTGCGCGCGGCTCAGCACGGCAGTCTTGTGCTCGGCGAGCACGGCCAGCAGATCGAACTCCCGCTTGGTCAGGTCGACGTCCACGCCGTTGACCCGGGCGCGCCGGCCGGGGATGTCCACCTCGAGTGGACCGACCGCGATGGTCTCCGAGGAGAACGTCGCCGATGCGCCGCGGCGGCGCAACAGCGCCTTCACCCGGGCCACCAGTTCGGCGA
The DNA here is from genome assembly GCA_018883075.1 of Mycobacterium sp. GTDB lineage: Bacteria > Actinomycetota > Actinomycetes > Mycobacteriales > Mycobacteriaceae > Mycobacterium. The sequence goes on along the minus strand of VEQU01000008.1, from coordinate 43,769 downwards.
GGACGAACGGCTTGACCAGATAGTCGTCGGCGCCGGCCTCCAATCCGGCGACCCGGTCATCCACCGAACTGCGGGCGGAAAGAACACACACCGGAACGTCGTTGTCCATCGCCCGCAGCGCCGTGACCACGCTTACGCCGTCGAGAACCGGCATGTTGATGTCGAGGACGATGGCGTCCGGGCGGGTCTCGGTGGCGCTTCGCAGGGCCTCCGCTCCGTCGACGGCGGTGGCCACCTCGAAGCCGGAGAGTCGCAGGCCCCGTTCGAGGGAGGCCAACACGTCGGGGTCGTCGTCGACCACCAGCACGCGCGGCGACGCAGACCCGCTGTCCATGGCTCCCATCTTGCCGGAAACCGCAAGCACTGAGCGGGAGGCATGGCCGTGGGGCAGCATGACAAGATCGGGGACGGGGTCGGACGGGCGTGAACGCAGGAGATGATTCGGCCGTGGACGTGGTGACGAGGGGCGGGCAGCTGTCGCAACCGCGTATCGCCCCGCCGCCCGCGCGGGTGCGCACCGCCTCCGATCTGTTGCGCCTGATGCCCTATCTGATGCCCTACCGGGCGCGCTGGATCGCGATGATCGTGGTGGCCATGCTCAGCCTGGCCGCCACGGTTGCCGTTCCGCTGATGACCAAGGCGGTGATCGACGGCCCGGTGCGCAACCAGGACCCTCGCGGCCTGTGGGTGGTCGGCTCCGTCGCCGTGGCCGTCGGTGTCGCCGAGGCCGCGCTGTGGTTCATCCGCCGCTGGCTGGTGGCCCGCGCCACCATGGGAGTCGAGGCCGATATCCGCAAGGACATCTACGCCCGGTTGCAGATCCTGCCGATGTCGTTCCACGGCCGCTGGCAGTCCGGGCAGCTGCTCTCGCGGATCATGAACGACCTCAGCACTATTCGGCGGCTGCTGTCGTTCGGCCTGGTGTTCCTCATGCTGAACATCCTGCAGATCGTGATCGTCACCGCGATCCTGCTCGCGATGTACTGGCCGCTCGGCGTGGTCGTCCTGCTCTCGGTGGTACCGGTATCGGTGACCATGCTGCGATTCGAGCGCGCATTCACCGCGCTGTCGCGCGAGGCGCAGGACCGGACCGGCCACGTGGCCACCGCAGTCGAAGAGGCCGCGCTGGGTGTGCGCACGGTGAAGTCCTTCGGCCGCGAGGACTACGTCTTCGAGCGATTCGACCACGAGGCCGAAGAGCTGTACCGCACCCAGGTCCGCAAGGTCTCGGTCGCCGCGAGATTCTGGACCCTGCTGGAGGTCATTCCGAACATCACGCTGATCCTGGTGCTGGGATTCGGCGCCTACGCGGCGGGTCACGGCCTGGTCACCCTGGGCACGCTGGTCGCGTTCATCACCATGATGCTGTCGCTGGTGTGGCCGATCGCCTCACTGGGTTTCCTGCTGTCGATGACCCAGGAGGCGATGACCGCGGCCAACCGCATCGCTGAGATCTTCGACGCGCCCACCGAGATCACCGACGGCGCGCGCGACCGGTTGCCGCGCGGCGGCAGGCTGGTCTTCGACAGCGTCGGCTTCCGCTTCCCGGATTCACAGACTCCGGTGCTGCGCGATGTGAACCTGACCGTCGAACCGGGCCAGACACTGGCCCTGGTGGGCGCCACCGGATCGGGGAAATCGGTGCTGGCCGGTTTGATCCCGCGGCTCTACGACGTCACCGAGGGCCGGATAACCATCGACGGCGTGGACATCCGCGAACTGACCCTGTCGACGCTTCGGTCGGTGGTGGCCGTCGCTTTCGAGGACCCGACACTGTTCTCGATGTCCGTGGCGGAGAACCTTCGACTGGGCCGCCCGGACGCCGACGACGACGAGCTGGCCCGCGCCATCGACATCGCCGCCGCGCGATTCGTCTACGACCTTCCCTTCGGACTTCAGACCCGCATCGGCGAGCAGGGGATGAGCCTGTCGGGGGGACAGCGTCAGCGTCTTGCACTGGCCCGCGCGATCCTGGCGCGCCCGCGGATCCTGATCCTCGACGACACACTGTCCGCACTGGACATGCACACCGAGGCGGCCGTCACCGCCGCGCTGCGCACCGTGCTGTCCGACGTCACGGGAGTCGTTGTCGCGCATCGTGCCTCGACGGTGCTGCTGGCGGACAAAGTCGCGTTGCTGGACACCGTCGACGGCGCCGGAACCATCACCCACGTCGGGACACACGAGCAGTTGCTGGCGACGGTTCCGCGCTACCGGTACCTGCTCGCCGCTGACGACGAACTCGATGACGGATCCTCGCCGCATCCGGACTGGGAGGATGACGACGCGCGCCGCCGCCTTGAGACCGACTACGTGGAGGCCGAGGGCACCCGCTCGGCGGTCCGTGGCCCGTCCGGTTACGCCGCCTATGAGGATCCGCGGCGATGACGGCCACCGACTGGCGCGGAAAGCTCGACGAGAACGCCGGCGAGGAACCCGAATCGCCGGACAGCATGAGCGACGGTCCGGGTGCCCGCGCGCTGCTGGGATCGCTGCTGCGGCCCTACCGGATGGCGGTCGCGCTGCTCGCCGTGGTTGTTGTCGTGGAAAACGCCGCGCGCCTGGCGGTTCCATTACTGGTGCAGCGCGGTATCGACCGCGCCATCCCGCCACTGCTGGCCGGCGGCCCGGCGTCCGAGCTGACGATCGTCGTCGCAGCTCTGTGCGGGCTGGTCGTTGTCCAGGCGATCAGCCGGATGGTGTTCCTCAACGCCTCCGGGCGTATCGGCCAGCGGGTGCTGTTGGAACTGCGCCGCCGGCTGTTCCGCCACTTCCAGCGACTCGATATCGCCTTCCACGACCGCTACACCTCGGGCCGGGTGGTCAGCCGGTCCACCAATGACGTCGAGGCCATCCAGGACATGCTGGAGACCGGCTTCGACAGTCTCGTCACCGCCGTTCTCACGCTGTTCGGGACCGCAGTCCTGCTGGTGGTCCTCGACGTCCGGCTCGGACTGATGTGCCTGGCCGCGTTCCCCGTGCTGGTCGCGCTGGTGTGGTGGTTCACCGCCGAGTCGGCGAAGAACTACCGGAAGGTGCGCGAAAGCGCGGCCCTGGTGATCGTGCAGTTCGTCGAAACGATGACCGGTATCAAGGCCGTGCAGGCATACCGCAGACAGGTCCGTAATCAGGAGATCTTCGACGACGTCGCCGACGGGTACCGCGCCGTCAACGAACGAGCGTTCCAGTTGCTCGCTGTGTTCATGCCCGGCGTCAAACTCGTCGGCAACCTCACCACCGGGGTGGTGCTGCTCTACGGCGGATACCGGGTGCTCAACGAGCAGATGACGATCGGCACCCTGGCGGCGTTCCTGCTGTATCTCCGGATGTTCTTCGAGCCCATGCAGGAGATCTCCCAGTTCTTCAACACCTTCCAGTCGGCGTCGGCGGCACTGGAGAAGATCGCCGGCGTCCTCGGCGTCCGGCCGGCGATCACCGATCCCTCCGACCCGGTGCGCACCGGGACAGTGCGCGGCGACGTCGCCCTCAATGAGGTGTCCTTCGGCTACGTCGCCGACCGGCCCGTCATCGCGCACCTGTCGTTGCGCGTGCCGGCCGGCCAGACCGTCGCACTCGTCGGCACCACTGGGGCGGGCAAGACCACCATCGCCAAACTCATCGCCCGCTTCTACGACCCGCAGGACGGGTCGGTCACCCTCGACGGCGTCGATCTGCGCCGGATAGCCCAGAGCGATCTGCGCCGTCACGTCGTCATGGTCACCCAGGAGAATTTCCTCTTCGCCGGATCGGTCGCCGACAACATCCGCTTCGGCCGCCCCGACGCCACCGACGCGGAGGTCCGGCAGGCAGCCGCCGCCGTCGGGGCCGAGGAGTTCATCGACACCCTGCCGGAGGGATTCGGCACCGACGTCGCCAAGCGTGGCGGACGGCTGTCGGCCGGCCAGCGCCAACTCGTCGCGTTCGCCCGCGCGTTCCTGGCCGACCCCGCCGTGCTGATCCTCGACGAGGCAACCTCAGCGCTCGACATCCCCAGCGAGCGGCAGGTGCAGCGCGCGCTGCGCACCGTGCTGGCCGGACGTACCGCGCTGATCATCGCCCACCGCCTATCCACCGTCGAGATCGCCGATCGTGTGCTCGTGGTCGAGAACGGCGCCGTCGTCGAGGACGGTGCCCCAGGCGACCTCGTCGGTGCACGCGGCCGCTATGCGGCGCTGCACCGGGCGTGGACGGACTCGCTCGCGTGAGGTTCGAAGACCGGGCGGACGCCGGCCGCCATCTCGCCGGGGCTCTGCTGGCCTACCGCGGCCCGGACACCGTCGTGCTGGGTCTGCCGCGCGGCGGAGTGCCGGTGGCCGCCGAGGTGGCCCACGCCCTCGGCGCGCCGCTGGATGTTCTGCTGGTGCGCAAACTCGGTGTTCCGCGGCAGCCGGAACTGGCCTTCGGCGCCATCGGGGAGGGCGGCGTGCGGGTGTTCAACGACGCGGTGCTGCGCCACGCCGGACTCACCGACGATGAGGTGGCGCGGGTCGAGGAGACCGAGCGGGCGGAGTTGGAGCGGCGGCGCAGCCGCTACCGCGGCGGTGTGCCCGGGGTGGCGCTCGCGGGCCGGGTCGCGATCATCGTCGACGACGGTTTCGCCACCGGTGCCACCGCACGGGCGGCCGCCATGGTGGCCCGTGAGTCCGGGGCGGCCCGGGTGATCCTGGCCGCCCCGATCGGCGCCCCGGACACCGTCGCCGCGTTGGGTGCGGTCGCCGATGACGTGGTCTGCCTGGGTGCGCCGCCCGGATTCGTCGCCGTGGGCCAGGGGTACCGCGATTTCGGGCAGACCTCCGACGACGAGGTGTGCGACTTGCTCCGGACCGGCACGCCGCGGACCGGCCAGTAGGCTTCTCCCATGATCGGGATCGAGCGCGCCGGTGACGTGACGACCATCGAGTTGCAGCGACCCGAGCGGCGTAACGCACTCAATTCCGAGCTGGCCGACATGCTGCGCGAGGCCGTCGAGAAGGCGGCCGCCGATGATGTTCGGGCCATCGTGATCACCGGGGCGGGGACGGTGTTCTGCGCGGGGGCGGACCTCTCCGGCGACGTGTTCGCGGCGAACTTCCCTGACAAGGCGATCGCCCTGAACAAGGCCATCGACGCGGTGCCGGTGCCGGTGATCGCGGCGGTCAACGGGCCGGCGATCGGCGCCGGCGTGCAGCTGGCGATGATCTGCGATCTGCGGGTGGTGGCACCTGAGGCCTTCTTCCAGTTCCCCATCGCCAGATATGGACTGGCGCTGGACAACTGGAGCATTCGCCGGCTCGCCTCCCTTGCCGGCCACGGCCGGGCGCGGGCCATGTTGCTCGCCGCGGAGAAGATGGACGCCCAGACCGCCCTGCTCACCGGTATGGCCAACCGCATCGGCACGCTGGCCGACGCCCAGGCGTGGGCCGCGGAGATCGCCGGACTCGCACCACTGTCGGTGCGCCACTCCAAGCGTGTGCTCAACGACGATGGCGCGTACGAGGATCAGTCGGAGTTGCACAAGGCGATGTTCGACGCCGCGTGGGGCAGCGCAGATGTGATCGAGGCCCAGGTGGCGCGGGTGGAGAAGCGCGCGCCGAGGTTCGGAGGGGCCTGAGCGTGCCCTCATTGGCATCGTTGGTGCCGGCCGGGAAGGCGACGGTACGGCTGGCCGCCGGAACCGCCACGCTGGCCGCGGGCGGATGGGCGCTGCGCGCGCTGCGTGAGGCGCCAGCCGCACTGGGCGCCGGCCCAGCCGCCATCCGCGCGGCGGCCGAGGGTTCGCCGAACTACCGCGGTGGCGTGTTCCACAACCTCGAGCCTTCCTCGGCGGTGAAACTCGACGCCGAGGAGAACCGGCTCGTCATCTTCGAGGTGTTCTCCGGTTCGTCGGACAGCAGACCGCGCTCGCCCGTGCCACTGGCAGACCCGCGCGCGCCGTCGGCCGCTACGCCGCTGGCGGTCACCTGGTTCGGCCACGCCACCGCGCTGATCGAAATCGACGGCTACCGACTGCTCACCGACCCGGTGTGGAGCCAGCGCTGCTCGCCGTCGCGCTCGATCGGGCCACAGCGGTTGCATCCGCCGCCTGTGGCACTGGAGGCGCTGCCGGCGCTCGATGCGGTGGTGATCAGTCACGACCACTACGACCACTTGGACATGGCGACGGTACGCACGCTGGCGCGCACCCAGCGCGCACCGTTCCTGACCCCGCTGGGGGTGGGAGCGCATCTGCGCGAGTGGGGGATCCCCGCTGAGCGCATCGTCGAACTGGACTGGCAGTCCAGCACCCGCGTCGGCGAGTTGACGCTGCACTGCACTCCGGCCCGGCACTTCTCCGGCCGGTTCCTGTCCCGCAACAACACCCTGTGGGCGTCCTGGGTCATCGCGGGGCCGCAGCACCGCGCCTACTTCGGCGGCGACAGCGGCTACACCGGGAGTTATGCCGACATCGGATCCGCGCACGGGCCGTTCGATCTGACGCTGCTGCCCATCGGCGCCTACAACAAGGCCTGGCCGGACATCCACATGAACCCGGAGGAGGCCGTCCGCGCCCACCAGGACCTCAAGGCCACCGGTGTGCTGGTCCCCATTCACTGGGCCACCTTCCGGCTGGCGCCCCACCCGTGGGCCGAGCCGGCCGATCGGCTGCTGGACGCTGCCCGCGAAGCCGGGGTGCAGATCGCGGTGCCCAGGCCGGGTGGCCGGGTGCTCGGCGCACCGTCGGACCGCGAGCCGGGCCTCGAGGAGGACCTTGACCTGTGGTGGCGGCTGTGAGGCGCCGGCCGGCCGGGCACTACGGTGCACACCATGACCGCACTCGCCAGACTCGCCGCCTGCGTCGCTCTGGTGGCCTCTGCAGCGGCGTGCGCTGAACCGTCCGCCCCCGGGCCGGCCGCGCCACCGTCGCTGGACGTGTCCCCGGCGCTCGCGGCGGCCACTCCGCTTGCCCCGAACGCAGTCGCCGAGGCGGTCGCGAAGCTGGACGGTATCGCCGACGAGCTGATGGCGGCCTCGGGCATACCTGGTATGGCGGTGGCCGTTGTGCACGGTGGAAAAACCGTGTACGCGAAAGGTTTCGGGGTCCGCAATACCCGGACCGGCCAGCCAGTCGACGCCGATACCGTGTTCCAGTTGGCCTCACTGTCCAAACCGCTGGCGGCGACAGTGGTGGCACACCAGGTCGGAGTCGGCTCCATCGGCTGGGAGACCCCGGTCGTCGAGCGACTGCCGTGGTTCGCGCTGTCTGATCCGGCCGTGACCCGCATGGTCACCGTCGGCGACTTCTTCGCCCACCGCTCCGGCCTTCCCGACCACGCCGGCGACGTGCTGGAGGATCTCGGCTACGACCGCGCGACGGTGCTCGAGCGGATGCGCCTGCTGCCGCTTGATCCGTTCCGTACCACCTACGCCTACACCAACTTCGGGCTGACAGCCGCCGCAGAGGCCGTCGCCGTGTCGTCCGGGCGCTCCTGGGAAGACCTCAGCGCCGAGGTCCTCTACCGTCCGCTCGGCATGACATCCACCAGTTCGCGGTTCGCGGACTTCGAGTCGCGCCCCAACAAGGCGGTGGGGCACGTCAAAGCCGACGGATCCTACGAACCCCGCTACACCCGCGATCCGGACGCGCAGTCCCCGGCCGGCGGCGTCAGCGCCTCGGTCACCGACATGACGCACTGGCTGACGATGATGCTTGCCGACGGCAGCTACAACGGATCGAGTGTCGTCGACGGATCAGCACTACTGCCGGCGCTGACACCGCAGATGGTGTCCAACCCCGCGGATGAACCGGCGATGCGTTCGGGGTTCTACGGGTACGGGTTCAACATCGCAACCTCACCGGCGGGGCGCGTTCACTTCAGCCACTCCGGCGCCTTCGAATTGGGCGCGGCCACCAATATGGTCATCATCCCGGCCGCGGACGTCGCGATCGTGGCGTTGACCAACGCTTCGCCCTCCGGCATACCCGAGACGCTCACCGCGGAGTTCGCCGATCTGGTCGAGTTCTCCGAGGTGCGTTCCGACTGGCGCAAGCTGTACGCCGGCGCGTTCGCCGCGATGGGCCAGCCGTTCGGGGAACTGGCCGGCAAACAGCCGCCCGTCAGTCCGGTTCCGGCGCGCGCGCTCGCCGCGTACACGGGCGCCTACTCCAACGACTACTGGGGACCGGCCACTGTCGCCGAGAAGGACGGAGGGTTGGTGCTCTCACTCGGACCCCGGCCCGACACCTATGCCCTCAAGCACTGGGACGCTGACACGTTCGCCATGAGCTTCGTCTCGGAGAACTTCCCGCCGCGGGGTGTCTCAGGGGTCTCGTTCGCCGGTGATGCGATGACGGTGGAGTTCCTTGACGGCGACGGGATGGGATCATTCACCCGATGACCCTGGCCGCCGGACTCTCTGACGCCGAGGTCGCCGCCCGCGTCGCCGAGGGCAAGACCAACGACGTCCCCGCCCGAGCCTCCCGCAGCGTGGCCGACATCGTTCGGGCGAACGTCCTCACCCGCATCAACGCCATCCTCGGCGTTCTGCTGATGATCGTCATCGCCACCGGATCGTTGATCAACGGACTTTTCGGCTTGCTCATCATCGCGAACAGCGCGATCGGCATCATCCAGGAACTGCGGGCTAAGAAGACCCTCGACAACCTGGCGATCGTCGGCCAGGCCAAGCCGACCGTGCGCCGCCAGGCCGGCACGATCGCACTGCCGCCGGATCAGGTGGTGCTCGACGACGTCATCGAGATCGGTCCCGGTGATCAGATCGTGGTCGACGGCGACCTTCTCGAGGCCGGTGCACTGGAGATCGACGAATCCCTGCTCACCGGAGAGGCCGACCCGATCGCCAAGGTGACCGGGGATCCGGTGATGTCGGGCAGTTTCGTCGTGGCCGGTACCGGCGCCTACCGCGCCACCAAGGTGGGCCGCGAGGCGTATGCGGCCCGGCTGGCCGAGGAGGCCAGCAAGTTCACCCTGGTGAGATCCGAACTGCGCAGCGGAATCAGCACGATCCTACGGTTCATCACCTACCTGCTGGTGCCCAGCGGACTGCTCATCGTCTACACCCAACTGTTCCTCACCGGAGTGGGCTGGCGGGAGTCGGTGCTTCGCATGGTGGGTGCGCTGGTCCCGATGGTGCCCGAGGGTCTTGTGCTGATGACCTCCATCGCCTTCGCTGTCGGCGTGGTGCGACTGGGGCGGCGAAAATGTCTGGTGCAGGAACTTCCCGCCATCGAGGGTCTTGCCCGGGTCGACGTGGTCTGCGCCGACAAGACGGGCACGCTCACCGAGAACGGTATGCGGCTCGCGGCCTGCGAACCGGTGGGCGGGACCGATGACGGACTGCCCGCCGCCGCGCTTGCCGCCCTCGCCGCGGACGACTCCCATCCCAACGCGAGTATGCAGGCCATCGCCGAGGCGTATCGGAATCCGCCGGGTTGGACGGCGACCGCCGTGGCGCCGTTCAAATCGGCCACCAAGTGGAGCGGCGCATCCTTCGGCGATCACGGCAACTGGGTGATCGGCGCCCCGGACGTGTTGCTCGACCCGTCCTCGCCGGTCGCGATGCGCGCGGAGGAGATCGGCAGGCGAGGTCTGCGGGTGCTGCTGCTGGGCTCCTCGGACACCGGTGTCGACAGCCCCGCCGCGCCCGGCGACGTCACACCCAGGGCGCTGGTGGTACTCGAGCAGCGGATCCGGCCCGATGCCCGCGACACCCTGGACTACTTCGCCTCCCAGCATGTCTCGGTCAAGGTGATCTCCGGCGACAACGCCGTCTCCGTGGGGGCCGTCGCCGGCTCGCTGGGGCTGGAGGGCGAGACGATGGACGCCCGCGAGCTACCGGACGACGAGGCCGAACTCGCCGACACGATGGCGCAGTACACCACCTTCGGGCGTGTGCGGCCGGACCAGAAACGGTCCATGGTGCACGCCCTGCAGGCGCGCGACCACACCGTCGCGATGACCGGCGACGGCGTCAACGACGTGCTGGCGCTCAAGGACGCCGACATCGGTGTGGCCATGGGATCGGGCAGCCCCGCCTCGCGGGCGGTGGCCCAGATCGTCCTGCTGGACAACAAGTTCGCGACGCTGCCCTATGTGGTCGGCGAGGGGCGCAGGGTCATCGGCAACATCGAGCGGGTCTCGAACCTGTTCCTCACCAAGACCGTGTATTCGGTTCTGCTGGCACTGCTGGTGGGTCTGGCGGGCCTTGCGTCGAAAGTGTTCGGAACCCAGCCGTTGCTCTACCCCTTCCAGCCCATTCACGTCACCATCGCCGCCTGGTTCACCATCGGTATCCCGGCCTTCGTCCTGTCCCTGGCTCCCAATAACGAACGGGCCCGGACCGGATTCGTGCGCAGGGTGATGACTGCGGCACTGCCCGCCGGGATGATCGTCGGCCTGTCGACGTTGCTCTCCTACCTGATGGCGTATCCCGGCCGGGACGGCAGCACCGTCGAGCAGACCCAGGCATCGACGTCTGCACTGATCACTCTGCTGATCGGCGCGATCTGGGTGCTGGCCGTGGTGGCACGGCCCTACCAGTGGTGGCGGATAGCGTTGGTGGTCGCATCGGCGGTGGGCTATCTGGTGATCTTCGCGATGCCCATCGCCAGAAAGACGTTCATGCTGGACCCGTCCAACGCGGAGGCCACCGCCGGGTCGATCGGGATCGGCCTGGTGGCGGCCGCCCTGATCGAGGCGTCCTGGTGGATCCAGGGCCGCGTTCTCGGCGAACCGAGGCGGGTGTGGCGATAGCGTTCCAGGGTGCGTAGATTGGCGCGAGGATGCACAGTGGGCAACCACTGACCTCGCCAACCACCACGAAAGGCGGACACATGTCCTTCATCGACAAGGCCAAAGAAGCTCTCGGCGACAACCTCGACAAGGCCAAGGACTTCGTCACCGACAACGTCGACAAGATCGAAGGTGCCATCGAGAAGGCCGGTGACGTGATCGACGAGAAGACCGGCGGCAAGTTCTCCGAGACGATCGACAAGGTTCAGGGCGCTGCCCACACCGCCGTCGACAAGGTCACCGAGGCCGCGGGTTCGGCCAAGGACGGCGCCGCAGGCGCTGCCGAGGCCGCCGCTGACATCGCCGACAAGGTCGACGGCCAGTAACTCCCGGATGGCGAAGGTCTCGGTTTCCGTAGACGTTCCGCTAGCTCCCGAGGAGGCGTGGCGGCATGCCTCCGATCTCCGCCGGTACAAGGAATGGCTGGTCATTCACCGGGTCTGGCGGTCCACACTGCCCGAGCACCTCGACAAGGGCGCCGAAATGGAATCCATCGTCGAGGTCAAGGGCATGCCGAACCGCATCAGATGGACGATCGTCAACTTCACACCGCCCGAGTCGATGACCCTCAACGGTGTCGGCGTCGGCGGTGTGAAGGTCAAGCTGATCGGCAAGGTCCGCCCCAGTGAGAAAGACGGTGCCACCGGATCGGTCGTCACTCTCGACATCCACCTCGGTGGCCCCACCCTGTTCGGCCCGATCGGCATGGTCGTGGCCGGCGCACTGCGGGGGGATATCCGCGCGTCACTTGACCGGTTCGTGACGGTTTTCGCGCCCTAGACTCGTCGCTGTGACCGACAGGCGTTACGAGTCCGGCGTCAATTTCGATGCCGTCGAGGCGATAGACATTCATACGCATGTCGAGATCGACTCGACCGGACAGTGCGCCTACGACGCCGAGCTGATGGAAGCCACCGCCCGCTATTTCGGACTCGGGGGTGATCACCTGTGCGGCATCGACGATCTGGCGGAGATCTACCGGCGGCATAACACCGCAGCCGTGGTGTTCACCATCGACGCTCACACCGCATCCGGGCACAGGTCGAACTCGATCGAGGAACTGATTGCAGGCGCGGCGCGTAACAACGATGTGCTCATCCCGTTCGGAAGCGTCGATCCGTGGGACCCCGACGCGGCGCGCCGGGTGAGGCAACTGGTGGGGGAGTTCGGGGTTCGCGGATTCAAGTTCCACCCCAGCTTGCAGGCCTTCGAACCCAACGATCGCCGGTTCTATCCGCTGTACGAGGAGATAGCCGCGTCCGGTGTCCCGGCGCTGTTCCACACCGGACAGACCGGGCTCGGCTCTGCGCTGCCCGGCGGCTACGGGATCAAGTTCCGTTATTCGGATCCCATGCTGCTCGATGACGTCGCCGCGGACTTCCCCGATCTCACGATCGTGATGGCACACCCGGCTGTTCCCTGGATCGACTCCCAGATCGCGATCGCCTCCCATAAGGCGAACTGCTTCATCGACTTGTCGGGATGGTCACCGAAATACTTTCCGCCGCAGTTGGTCCGGGCCATCGGGCGGCAGTTGCGCACCAAGGTGCTGTTCGGCACGGACCACCCCTACATCACCCTGGAGCGCTGGCGCCGGGACTTCGACACCCTGGAGATCGACGCCGGCGTGCTGCCGCTGATCCTCAAGGGCAACGCACTGCGGGTGCTCGGCGTCACCCCCGGGTAGCCGAACGCTGCCCGTGGCGCAGCGTCTCCAGCAGTTCGTGATACGGGCCCACCAGATACACCGTGTCACCCGGGCCGAACACGGTGTCGCGACGCGGATTCAGTTCCGCCCCGCGGCCGTCTCGCTCGACGGCGATCACCCTCGTCAGGGTGGACAACTCGGCGATGCGAAGGCCGTCCAGCCGGCTGTTGGGCGCCACCCGCACTCCGCCGACCATGAACGAACGCTGGCCGACCGAGAAGGTGCCCAGAACATCGAGACCCATCGCCGCCCCGATGAACCACGGGGTCGCCAGGTCGACGGTGGATCGCACGTGGTTGAAGTCGAGCCAGCGGCCGACGGCGGCCCCCACCGACTTGTCGTAGATCCGAAGGACGATGGGGATCCGGGTTTTCGCCGGATCGGAGTCGCCAACCGGGCCGGTCATCTCCCGGAGCACCAATCCGGTCTCGATGTTGACCATGTCGTCCTCGGTCAGCACCGCGATCGCGCGAGCGCGCTGAACGTGTGCCGCGGCGAGTGTCGTCCGTAGGGTGGCGTCACCGGCGATCACCGGAATACCCAGCTCCGCCGCTGCCGACAGGTACCGGTTGTCCTCGTTGATTTCGATGACCGCCACCGGATGACCGGCGTCGATCAACATGCCGGCCACCCGGATTCCGAACGAGCCGAGTCCCACGACCACGAAATGCTCACGCAGGTGCCTGATCTGCTGGCGGCTCGCCGCCTGGGGTAGTCGCCGCGACAGCAGCACGTCGGCGACGAACGCCACCATCACCGAGATCATCGCGATGCCGCTGAGCATCATCACCACGCCCCACAGCCGAAGCCACAGCGGCTGGCCGAGGAAGTTGAAGTCGCCGTAGCCGACGGTGGTCAACGTCTCGGTGGCGAATGAGAGCGCGTCCATCCAGCCCATCGCGGGCTGGAATGCGAAACGCAGGATGACCGTCGAACCCAGCAGCATCGCGAGCGCGAATGCCAGCGCGCGGTAGAACATCGGGTTCATGTCCTCGTGGAACGCGCGGATCGAGTCGAAGGCGCGGACCGGCGGCGAGCGGTGGCCCGGGTCGGCCTCCGCGCGTCCGCCCACCGGCAGGCCCGCCGCGACGAGTTGGTCCGCGCGTCCGATGATGGTGGTCCGGTCACCCTCGAACACCTCGTCATCGAGATGTGGGCAGGCGATCACCTCGCCGGGATTCGGCGAGTTCTCCCCGCGGATGACGGCCACGGGTGCGAGGCGCCCGTAGATCTCGCGCAACGTCCCGCCTTTGGTGACGATGTCGCTGGAGACGACGAAGTCCACGCCGCCGGCCCGGATGGTGTGAGCGGTGCGGCCCAGCAGCGCCTCGACCACCGATGGTGCCGCCAGGTCCGCGACGTCCAGGACCACGCCGGGTCCGGTGCCTTCATTGAGCGCCTGGTGCAGCACGGAGTTGGACAGCCGCGCCACCACGCGGACCCCCGGGTTCGCCTGACGGGCCAGCAGTGCCACCTCAAGGTTGATCGCGTCGTCGGCGGACGCCGCGATCACCGCGTGGGCGGTGGCGATCCCGGCCGCATCCAGGCCCCCGGGGGCTGCCAGCTGCACCACCGACAGTTCGGCGCCGCTGAGCTCGTCGATGATTCTCATCGCCAGTGCGTCCTCGCCGCAGACGATGATGTGTTCGCGCATGGGCAAACGCTACTTGGCGGACGGTCACGACGTGCGTCGGAGGGCGATCGTCTGCATTGACGTCTAGGGTCAGGCCATGACGCGGCCTAATCCGGGCTGGATGCTGACCGCCTCGGCCGCAGCGCTGACGGTGTGCGCGTGGCTGCCGTGGCTGACCACGTCGGCCGACGGCGGCGGCCGCGCCAGTGCGATAGGGGGAACCGTGGGCAGTATCGTGCTGCCGGCCCGGTTCGGAGCCGGTCAGCTGATCGTTCTGTTGTCCTCGGTGCTGGTCGTGCTCGGCGCCATGGTGGCGCGCGGGGTGTCCCCACGACTCGCTGCGGCCGCCGCGGTGGTGATCTCGGTCCTGGTCGCCGTGCTCACGTGGTGGTACTTCCGCACCAACGTGCACTCCCCGGTGGTCGGGTCCTACGGTCTCTATCTCGGTGCGGTGTGCGCACTGGCCGCGCTGATCTGCTCGATGTGGGCTCTGGTCGTCACCCTGGCCGGGACGTCATCGGCGCGCCGGTAGGGTTGTGCGCAGTTGAAGGAGTACACGTGCGCGAAGCGATGAGACACCCTGGGGCGCTGCTGTCGGCCGCGATGGTGGCACTGCTGGCTGTCACCGTGGCCGGCTGTGCGCCCGACAAGCCCAGTGCCGACAAGTGCCAGACGGTGCCGGTGGCGCTCACCGATATCCCGACGCGCACGGATCAGGAACCGAAGATGCGTATCCCCGTGCCCGCCGGCTGGGAGCGCACCACCAAGATGGATTCGGAGAACATCCGTTTCGCGATCCGCAACGAAGGGCTCTCCGCTGAGGGTTTCACGCCCAACGCGGTCGTGACGCTGCAGAAGGTCGGTGCCGATGTCGGAAAGCCGGAGCAGCTTCTCCAGGCGCAGAACGAGCAGCTCGCCAAGAAGCTGAAGGTGACCGATATGAAGTCGGCCCCCGCTGAGGTCTGCGGGGCACCGGCGCTGTCGAGCACGTACTCCGCACCGGAGGTCAAGGTGAACCCCAAAATCCCGACCATCCCGCCGCGCGAAGCCACCTCACTCGGTGTGGTCTACAGAACCGGGGACGCGACCTATGTCGCCACGTTGACCGTCCAGACCGTCAAACCCGACGACCCGACCTACGTCAAGGACTCGGACACAATCATCCGGGGATTCCAGCTGGTGGCATCGGGCTGAGCGGCGATCACGTCCACGTCCGCCCCGCGCAGCCGCTCTCCGCATCGCCCGCACGACAGTTCAGCCTGCAGTGCCGCTGCGCAGCCGTGATGGATGAGCTCCAGCGCCGGGCCCTCCGGCGCGCGGAACCATCGCTGCGCCCACTGCAGCGCCGTCACCAGGACCGTGATCAGGGCGCCCCCCTTGTCGGTGAGCAGGTACGCGGTCCGGTCCGCGGCCGACGCGGGCGCGACCCGCAGGATCCCGATCGCGCAGAACGTCTGCAGCCGCTCGGAGAGCACGCTCGCAGGCACGCCGAGCTGGGCCTGGAAGTCGGTGAACCGGGACGTCCCGAGGAAGGCTGCGAGCAGCAACGCCGCGGCCCAGCGGTTGCCGAACACACTCATGGTCTCCGCGAACAGACCGGCCTGCCGCTGGTCCGGTTCGCGTTCCGCGCGCCGCCGGGTGGCCGCACTCGGAGCTGAGCGGTCCCATGACCCGCTCGGCCCCTGGTGGAAGTCCACCTCACCGATGCTCACGCCGGTACAGCACCGTGTGCAGCGAAGCAACGGGGAGAAGTCCTGCCCGCAGTCGCGGTGCCGCATGACAGGAAGCCCTTCGGTGCGCTCGGCAACCCACGTGCGCTCCCACTCCCAGATACACACCAGCACCGGCCACAACGATCTGCTGCGCGGGGTGGGCAGGTACTCCGCGCGCTGCGCTCCCGTGCCGTCCCGACGGCGGGTGAGCAGATCGGCGTCGCACAGCGTCCTTAGCCGACTTGTCAGCACCGCGTTCGAGATGGGCAGGCGGTCGATGAAGTACCGATATCGGCTGGCCCCCATCAATGCCTGTTGCAGGATCAGCAGATTCCACTCGTCGCCGAGCAGACCGAGCATCCGGCCGATCGCGTTGACCCCGCCGGGGGCCAGAGTGGTGGTCGTGGCCGGCATTTACAGGCCGACGGCGGCCGCCGCGGAATCGGTCTGTCGCCAGCGCCTGACGTCGGATCCCGACACCCAGGTCGAATGCGTACCGCTGGAGACCCGTTCCGGCAGTTGAATTTTGCACACCGGTCCGTCGGTCAGGCGGGCGGCGTCGAATACCAGACAGTAGGAGGCGTCGTCGTTCATATCGGTGGTGAGCGTCACCAGATAGCCGTCATCCTCGCAGCGGCTGCCGACCCGGGGCGCCATGGCTGTCTCGCTGCCGTACACGCCCTCACCGAAGCTGATCTTCTGCTCGGTTCCGTTCACCACGTCATGCCGGATGAGGCCGTCGAAGAGAAACCATCCCGGTTTCCCGGTCGCGGCGTAGGCGTAGCGGTACGGCTCGCCACCGTAGCCGGCGTTGATCATGCCGAACTCGGAGATGTTCTCCGAGAGCGGTTCCTCGGTACAGGCTCCGGTCTTGAGGTTGAATCGCCACCGATGCAGCCGGGCCTGCATCCGGTCGAGGGCGAGGAATCGGAACGCTCGCTGCCACTTGTTGCCTGTCCCGGTGTCGGCAGGCTCCGGGTCGCCCTGGTAGAAACCGTCCAGCACGATCTCATCGCCGTCCTCGTAGGCATTGGTGAAGTGCAGGACGAATGTCGGGTCGGCTTCGAACCACCTGATGTCCGCAGCACCGCCGCGCCGGGGCACTATCGCGAACCGCGAGGGCATATCGCGATGGAAACGGGCGACGTGCAGGCCGCGTTCGAGCAGTTCGGGCTCCCAGAACAGCGGAAAATCGTTGAAGATCGCGTAGTTGCGGGTGAACGCCATATCGTGCGGCAGCCGCGGGCCCGGCAGCGGAACGTCGACGTAGTGCACCAGGTCGTTGTTGGAGTCCACCACCCCGTAGTGCAGATAGGGGGCTTTCTTGCTGTAGTTGAAGAACAGCATCTCGCCGGTGCGGTCGTCGACCTTCGGGTGGGCCGACACGCCCCATGCGGAGGGGAATGATCCGTTCCAGGTCTCCTTGCCCTGCGTCTCTCCGCTGTAGGGGTCGATGCGGTAGAGGTCCCCGCACTGGTAGAAGCTGGTGAGCGCCGTTCCGCGATGTACCACCACATCCGTGCTCGATGCGTCCTTGAGCAGGGTGCGAGCACCCCAGCCGTGGTCGACTTTGGCCAGCGACAGCGGTTCGGCGAGGCCGGGCCACAGCGGACCACCCGCGTCGTTCTCCGCTTCGAAAGCCTCGGTGCGTACGAACCTGTT
Organism: Mycobacterium sp.; assembly: GCA_018883075.1. Lineage (GTDB taxonomy): Bacteria > Actinomycetota > Actinomycetes > Mycobacteriales > Mycobacteriaceae > Mycobacterium. The sequence continues at coordinate 26,285 of VEQU01000008.1, read as the reverse complement.
GCGGTAGAAGGCCTTTCCGTCGCGGAAGCCCATGATGTGCAGCATGCCGTCGCCGTCGAAAGGGTGGTAGGACTTCAGCGCCGGGTGCAGTGGATTCTCGGTGTTGCGCAGGTAGATGCCGTCGAGGTCGGCGGGGATCTCTCCCTCGATCGCCGTCAGGTCGTCGGCACGCCATTCGGTGCTCTGTGGCCGCCACGGACCGGTCCGGTAGGGGTGGTCGTCATCCTCGGGCAGGGTGGACAGGAATTTGGCGACGATCTCGACGTCCATCAGGCGGCCTCCGCTGATCCGATCACGAAACTGACTGTGGTGGCCGTACTCCCACCGATGTTCAGGGTTCCGAACCTGCGTGCGCCGTCTACCTGGTAGTCGCCTGCCAATCCGCTGACCTGTTTGGCGGCATCGAGCATCATCCGAATTCCCGATGCGCCCACCGGGTGCCCACCGCCGATAAGTCCTCCACTGGGATTGATCGGCAACCTGCCGCCGATTTCGATGTCGCCGGACTCGATCGCCTTCCAGGACTCGCCCGGCCCGGTGAGTCCGATGTGGTCGATCGCCAGGTACTCGCTGGGCGTGAAACAGTCGTGCACCTCGAAGCCGTCGACGGCGTCGAGGTCGATTGCGGCCCGGGCGAACGCCTCGTGGACCGCTGCGCGCACGTGCGGGACGACGTAGGGATTGCCGGCGGCGTGCTCAAGTTTCTGGCGCAGGCCCAGGCCCACGGTGCGGTGTCCCCAGCCCTCGATTCGCCCGATCGGACGCACACCAGGATGCTCCCGCAGGAAGTCGTCACTCACCAGCACCACCCCCGCGCCGCCGTCTGTCATCTGGCTGCAGTCGAATCGGCGGATCCGCCCTTCGATCGGAGGGTTGACCGAGTCGTCACCGCCGCCGGCGATGAGATCGGGCACCTGCCAGTCGCGGGTCTGCGCGTTGGGGTTGCGCCGGGCATTGGCGAGGTTCACCGCGGCGATCGCGCGAAGGTGCGCGTCGTCGATTCCGAAGCGGCGGTCGTACTCATCGGCGACCTCGGAGAACATGTAGGGCCACATGAACTTCGCGTCCTGGCCTTCGTGGCCGGTCCACGCGGCGGCCCCCAGATGCTGCGCGGCGGTGTCGCCCGGAACCGTTTTCTCCAACTCCAGTCCGACGACCAGAGCGGTGCGGTAGTTGCCGGCGCGCAGGTCGGCCATCGCGGCCAGTGCCGCGACGCTTCCCGACGCGCAGGCTGCCTCGTGGCGCGTCGCGGGCGTGTTCCAGAGTCCGTCGTGGACGGTGGCCGGCATCGCCCCCAGGTGGCCCTGCTGGGCGAACATCTCGCCGAAGGCGTTGGCCACGTGAACCACCTCGATGTCGGTGGCGTCGATCATGGCCTCGGCGAGTGTCTGGTCGACGACCTCGCGGGTGAGGCCGGCGAAGTCCACGCCCTCCCGGTGGAGATTGCGCGCGAAGTCGCTCTGATAGCCCCCGAGAATCCACACGTCACCGACCATCGCCCCAGGTTACTCCAGTTAACAGAGCGGCAATGGTGAAATCGCTGGTCGGGCCGCTGTGGTTCCGGCGCCCGGACGCGCAGAAGAAAATTTGCTGATTAGTTTGCTGGAGCCGGTGGTGTCAGCTACGCTCCACACTCTGTGTACATCTGCGGATACATCTGCAGTTAACTGTCAAAGTACGTAAGGGGAGCGCGATGACCACAAAGATCCGGCCGTTCATGTCGGCGGGAGCCGCTTTGGCCAGTGTGGGGGCGCTCGTCATAGCGACACCCTCCATGGGCGCCCAGATGGATCTGGCGACCGCATCGGCCTCGGATGGTGATTCGCTGAACCCCGCCTATGTGTTGCTGTCGAAGAAGTCCCAGTGGCAGGGCCTGGCGAGTTTCGGCTACGACGACGACGACGATGACGACGACGATGACCACCACGGTTACGGCGATGACGATGACGACGACGACCGCGGCGGCTTCGGTGGCTCCATCGCCGATTTCCTCGCCAACAACCAGGCCGAGGTCCTCGCCGTGACCGCGTTGATCCCGGTCTTCTATCTCGGGCCGGTGGCCGTCGGAAACTCGCTGCTCGCCACCGCGTACTACGACGGCTATAACGGCTCGGCGCCCGGACTCGAAGGTGTGGTCAGCTATGTCACCAGCCAGTTCGGCGTCCCCCCGACGAATGTCGTCGAGGGTGTCGTCCTCGGCCTGACGTCGCTGATCCCGCAGTTCAACATCGGCCCGGTGGCGGTGGGCAACTCGCTGCTCGCCACCGCCTACTTCAGCGGTTACAACGGCTCGGCGACCGGCCTGCCGGGCGTGATCTCCTATGTCACCAGCCAGCTCGGCCTGCAGACCCCCCCGGGCGGCGCCGAAGCGGTCAGCGTTCGGGCCGCGGCTGCGGTCGCGGAGGTCTCCAGCCCTGTGAGCGCCCCGGCGACGGTGTCGCTGTCGCGAGCTGCCATCGTGCATCCGGCTGCGTCGCAGAAGGACGACGACCAGAACGACGGCGCGGATACCGTGCAGGGCACTGGGTCCGGCGACAACGACGCCTCGGCGGTCACCACCGAACCGAAGGCGGACACCGCGGCCCCGCGTTCGTCCGGGCGCGCGGCGTCGGCCAAGGCGGGCAGCGGTCAGGCGAAGGAGCGTTCAGCGCGGTCGGCTGCGAAGTCGGCCGCCGACGCCGGCTGAGACACTCACCGTACGGCCATCGGCCCCGAACCGCGAGGTTCGGGGCCGATGGGCGCGCTCGGCACCCCACATGTCGGCGTGCCAAATCTTGGCGTGCCCCCGACAGGATTCGAACCTGTGACACCGGCTTTAGGAGAGCCGTGCTCTATCCCCTGAGCTACGAGGGCAGGACGGCTGGGAGCTTACCGGGAAGGCGCTGAGGCGATGGGTCAGCGCGCGGCGTAATCCTCACCGCACAGCGCGAGCAGGTAGCAGTGACCGCGCAACGGTGCCTGCGTCGGGTAGTCCTTGCGAATCCAAGAGGCCATGCGGCCCGGCGCAGTCATCGCATCGGTGATCCGTCGGAACACGATCGTCACCGCCTTCCACTCTCCTTTTGCGTTCAGCCTTTTTGCTTTCGGGCTTATTGCTCTCGGTCTGGTTTCTACCGGGTTGATTTATGCCATCTGGCCGATTTCACCTCAGCATGCTGATGACGTGTGCGAAGTAATCTCCATGATAGTCCTGCACCGTGAGATACGTCACCCCGTAACGATCGCGTTGCGCAAGCAATGTGTCGGCGATGTCGCGCGGTGTCCCGGCGAGCACCGTGGGCATGGCCATCAACTGCTCATCGCTCGCCTCGGGAAAGTACGCGCGCGTCAAGGTCAAGTCCGGGACTCCCGACTCATCGGTGGGCACTGCGGTGACGGCAAGGTTGAACTCCAACTCCCCAACTCGATCACCGGCGGCGGAACGGACGAAGTCCACGCGTTCTGCCATCGGGTCCGGATTGTCGGCGGTGGGCAACCCTCCTCCGGTGAACCCGATGATGTCGGCATGCCGGGCGGCGATCCGCAGAACGCGGTCGCCGTTGCCCGCGATCAGGATCGGTATCGACGGGGCGACACCCTTGAGGTACGTGGTGGTGTGGCGCAGGTGGTCGACGCGTTGCCCGGCGGTGGGGTAGGGGATCTCCGCCGCTTCGAACTCTTCGCGCACGTAGCCGGTGCCGAGTCCCAGTTCCAGACGGCCGTCGGAGAGAACGTCCACCGCGACCGCATCGCGGGCGAGAAGTGCCGGACTGTAGAACGCCGCGTTGAGCACGAAGGTGCCCACCCGGATGTCGGCCGCGTCGGCAGCCGCCATCATGGCCGGGAAGGGCGCCGGAGCGCCGATGTGGTCCGGTACGTGCACGACGTCGAACCCCTGATCGGCGAACCGGCGGATCTTCTCGCGGAAGCGGCTCGCCGATTTGATCGTCCGTATACCGATACCGAACCTGAAGTCTGCGACCATCGCGTCAGCCTAGGCGGGGCTGCCTGCGTGCATCAGCGGTTGGCTGTTGCTCAGGTGAGCGGAAGTTCGGCGATCAGAGCACCGGTGGGCTGCGTGGAACCCGCTGCGGGTTCGACGGTGAACGCAAGCTTCCGCGACCCGCGCAGGTCGTTGATCACCGCCGTGGTCGACGGCGCAACCGCCTCGGCATCCATGGTGCCGGCCAGTGTCGCGCCGGAATCGCCCACCAGCCACATCTGGTACACCGTCCCCGGCGAGGGCGGCGGAACGTCGTTCATCACCAGGACGCCGGCGTTGCGGTCACGGGAGAACACCACCGTGGCGGTACCGCCTGCCGGGATCGCGCCGGACACGGTGTGCACGTCGGCCGCCGCGAACACCTGTTGCGCAGTGGACGGCTGTTGGGCCGGTGGCCGCAGGGACAACCCGACCCCGAGCGCGCCGAGGCCGACCACCAGTGCCGCGGCGGCAGAGAGCCACGCGGTGCGCCTTCCGCTGCCCGACCGCCGGGAGTGCAGTGTCCGGACGTTGTCATCGGTGATGGCCCCGAGGATCCGCTCGCGCAACTGAGCGCTCGGCTCCGTTGCATCGGCGGCCGCCACCACAGCCATGGTTTCGCGCACGGCGCGCACCTCGTCGTAGAAGGAGTCGGCCACAGCCAGGCCGGCCGCGGCGAGCCGGTCCTCCACCGCGTCGCGCTCTGCGTCGGGCAGCGCGTGAAGCGCGTAGGGGACCGCCAGTTCAAGCAGGTCGTTCTCCGGCCCGGTCATCGGACACCCAGACAGTTACGAAGTCCGCGCAGGGCGTCGCGCATCCGCGACTTGACGGTGGCCAGATTCGCCGAGAGCTGTTCGGAGACCTGGACGTAGGTCAGCCCGCGGTAGTACGCGAGTTCGATGCACTCGCGTTGGATGTCGGTGAGCCCCTCCAGGCAGGCGATGACGCGGGCCCGCTCCTCGCCGGAAATCACCGCGTCGGAGACGTTGTCAGACGCACGCTCCACGGTGGCGGCGCCGTACCGAGAGTCCCGCTGGCTGGCTGCCTGTTCGGAGCGCACCCGGTCGACGGCACGGCGGTGCGCCAGGGTGAGCAGCCAGGCCAGGGCGCTGCCCGAGGCGGGGTCGTAGCTCTCCGCGGTGCGCCACACCTGGAGATAGATGTCCTGGGTGGTCTCCTCGCTGTAGCCGCGGTCGCGCAGCACGCGCAGCACGACCCCGAAGACCCTGGATCGGGTGGCGTCGTAGAAGTCGGCGAACGCTTCGCTATCGCGGTGCGCCACCCGTCGCAGGAGAACGTCGAGGTCGGGCGTGGTCACCGGTGAGCGCCGCGAGTGAGGGGAGCCATCGTCTCGAAGCGTAACCGGCCGGTGGAGCAGTGTGGTCACAACCGTGCCCACGACCGGTTGTTTGCCGGCCACTGCACGCCTCTGCGACGCGCCGGTGTAGCGCCGATGCGCTCGGGAGCCGCCGGGGCCGACTGTCGTGTCCCCTGGGCGCCGCGCATCCGCAACATCGCCGCCTGGAAGCGCATGCCGATTTCGGCCATCTGCGGAGCCAGTGGGGTGGTCAGCTGCAACATCACGATCTGGCCGATGCCGGCCCGGCGCCGTCGTCCCCGCCAGGTGGCCACCAGGGCGACCTGGTTGTCGCGATGCAGTGACACCGCGAGATCGAGGGTGTCCTCCGGCCGGGGTGCGCGAATCAGGTAGTAGCCGTCGGTGCCGCCGAAGGGCGCGTTGGCGGCCGCGCCGGTCACCGTCGCCGATCCCTCCTGAACGGGTGGCAGAAGGTACGCCTGCCGTTCGCCGGCGATGGTTTGCACTTCGGCGATGACGCACCGCAGGGCGCCCGACGCGTCATGGCACCAGAAGAAGCTCAGCGGGTTGAACGCCCTGCCGAGGACTCTGGGCATGAGCAGTGCCGTGATCCGCCCCCCGTCGATGAAGACGTCGTTGCGGACCAGGAATCCCTCGACCCGCTGCCGCAGTGAATCCCCGGACGCGCCGTCGAAGTGGTCGGTGGCCTCGAACCGGGCGAACGGGCGCAGCCACCAGGGCAAACGGGGTAGCTCGTCGACGTCGACGTACCAGCTGTAGGTGCGGTGCTCGGCGTAGTGCTGGACGGGAGAACGCTGAAGGTGAGTCACCCGGATCGGGTACAGCGCCGGGACCAGCGGGGCGTCGAGTACGGGGGTCGCGGTGATCTCCACGATCGTGATTCGGAGCGATCTCCGCCGAGGATGGGTGGCTCAGGATGTGACGGCTGTCACTCCCGGCGGATCAGGGGGTGCGCCAGGACTCCGCGGCGGCGGCCAGGGCGGACACCAGCGCGGCGGTGGCCTCAGACAGGCCGTCGGGTCCGGGCGGACCGCTGCGCGGGCTGATGCCCCGAACCATGGCCGGCAGTTCGAGTTGCACACCCGCCATCTGCGGCTGGTTGACGGGATTGTCGCGGTGCATCCCCCGTAACTCCGGCGGGATCTCGTCGAGGTTGTGGATGACCTGATAGCCCGGAATCCCGATCCGGCGGGACAGGTGGGCGGCGAGATCGCGGTTGCGGCCGCCCGCCAGCAGGTGATTGCTCCGCCCCATGCGTCCATAGCCGTGCAGTGACACGACGACCTGCACGTGGTCGAGGAAATCGGCGAGCAGAGGCGACTCGGATGCCACGTAACGCGTCGAGGACAGGTGGTGCGGATAGTCCGGCGGGTGCCGGACCACGTACACCGACGCACCTGCCTGCTCGGCGGCGCGCTCGGCGATTACGTCGGTCATCCGCTCCAGTCCTCCACCGTGGATGGCCATGAATCCGAACCGCGATCGCAGCGCAGATTCCTCGCAGACCGCGGGATCGCTGAGAAGAGCGGAGAATGACTGCGGTCCTGCACCTTTCGCGCGTGGAGGAGGGTGTGGCCAGTCGTTCGGGTCCCATCGCTGGAGGAAGCTGATCCACGATGTCGGCAGGCCGTGGTGGATTGCCCCGCCGATGACCCGCTCGAGGTAACCCGGTCGTGGCGCTCCGGCTTCGACACGTTGGTCGATATAGACCCATGCCGCCGTCGCTCCGTCTGCTGTGCGCACCTGGAGCACCTGCCTGCTGTAGCGATCCGGTACGCCTTCGGCTCGGTCGAGGACCGCGAGGTCGGCGTCGGTCACCCGCCACAGCACGCCGTGCACAGCGGCCCCGGTCAACGGCTCGATGGTGGCCACACCCCGCTCGTTGATCAGCCAGTCATGGTCGGCGAGTACGGCAGGACGCGGATCGGCTGCACCGGGGCAGCGCCGGGCCATCTGCACCGCGCACAAATTGGACCCGTAGGCGAAGTAGGTGTGGCGCGCGCTCATGCCAGTGTCAGGTAGATCAACGCCACGTTCAGCAGCGTAATGAGAGCGGCCACGATCCAGCCCAGCATCGCGGTGACCCGGTGATTGGCGTCGGCGCCCATCAACAGCCGGTCGCTGGTGAGCCGTATCAGCGGGATGAGGGCGAACGGGATGCCGAAGGACAACACCACCTGTGAGAGCACCAGCGCCTGGGTCGGGTCCACACCGCTGGCCAGAACGGCCAGCGCCGGAACCAGGGTGACGAGGCGTCGGATCAGTATCGGAAACGATCTGCGCAGCAGACCCTGCATGATCATCGCGCCGGCGTAGGCGCCCACCGATGTCGACGCGAACCCGGAGGCGAGCAGACCCACCGCGAACAGCAGGCCCACGGCGGCGCCCAGGGTGTCTGACACGGCGGCGTGCGCACCCTCGATGGTGTCGGTGCCGTCGCGGCCGCGCAGATTGGTGGCCGCGAGCAGCAGCAGTGCGAGGTTGACGGTGCCTGCGATCAGCATCGCCAGACCGACGTCCCAGCGCGTTGCGCGCAGCATCAGTGCCCGGCCCGCCCCGGGCTGCTGATGGCCGTGCCGGTCGCGGGCCAGGCCGGAATGCAGATACACCGCGTGCGGCATCACCGTCGCGCCCAGCATCGCGGTCGCCAGCAGCACACTCTGGACACCGTCGAACCGCGGTACAAGGCCGGCCGCCGCCTCCTGGGCCGGGGGCGGGTTGACCACCAAGCCCGCCAGGAAGCCGACGGCGATCACCAGGAGAAGCCCGGTGATGACGCGCTCGAATACCCGCTGCCCGCTTCGGTCGCCGATGAGAAGCAGCAGAAGAGAGACGACGCCGGTGATCACTCCGCCGAGCACCAGGGGCAGATCGAAGAGTAAGTGCAAAGCGATTGCCCCGCCGATGATCTCGGCGACGTCGGTGGCGATCGCCACCAGTTCGGCCTGGATCCAGTAGGCGATCCGGGTTGGTGTTCGGGTCCGGTCGCGCACCGCCTCCGGCAATGTGTAGCCGCTCACCAGACCCAGCTTGGCGCTCAGGTACTGCACGAGCGCCGCCATCACGTTGGCCGCGACGATCACCCACACCAGAAGAAATCCGAATTGAGCGCCCGCACTGACGTTGGCGGCGATGTTGCCGGGATCGACGTAGGCGATCGCGGCGACGAACGCCGGCCCGAGCAGCTGCCGGACCGGCCGTGCCGCGGTGGTCAAAAGCCGATCCAGATTCCGCCGACGCCGATGCCGATCGCCGGGATGCCGAGCGTGCCAAAGCCCCAGCCGGGCCCCGGGTTGGTGAATGCCGGGTCGGGCGAGGTGGTGATCGCGGTATGTCCGGGACCGCGGCTGCAGACCCGAGTGCTCACACCGACGTCGGAGCATTCCGGGGCGGCCACCGCCGGCCAGGCGAGGACCATTGCGGCCGACCCGCTCAGCGCCGCCGCCACCGTCCGCGCAGCGCTTCTCTTACCGATCATCTACGGGGCAGCGTACAAACCCTTACCCGTGACCAGTGGCAGGTCCAGGGTTGTGCGGATGCCCGGTTCGGCGGCCACCACGGCCGGGATGGCGTTGACAATGCGCATGGCCGTGGCCAGCACGCCGGCGTGGTTGTGGTCACCGTTGGGGCTCGACAGGCACAGGTCCAGGGCGTAGCACGGCTCGCCGGTGACCTCGATGCGGTAGTTCCCGCCCTCCTGGGCGGGCTGCGGCCACTGCGGGCAGAGGTCGTCTCGCAGTCGGGTGATGTGTTCCAGCACGATCACCGGCGCGCCGTTCACCATCCCCATCACCTCGAATCGCAATGCGGCGGCGGTGCCCTTGGCGATATGGCCGCTGGAGATGTCGAACGAGTCCGGGGCGGGTTCGCGGACGTAGATCTCCTCGAGCCCATCGAGTTCGACACCGAGACCGGCGGCGAGTTGCCTCACCACCGAGCCCCACCCGATGCTGAGCACACCGGGCTGCAGCAGCATCGGGATCTCGTCCATCGGCTTGCCGAATCCCATGACGTCGAACATGACCGTGGCGCTGTCGTAGGTCGCGTAGTTGACGATCTCCATACAGCGCACCTGCTCGATGCTCTGGCAGGTCCCCATCAGTGCAAGCGGCACGAGGTCATTGGCGAATCCTGGATCTATGCCGTTGACGAAGATGCTCGAATTGCCCTCCCGCGCGGCGTCTTCGATGGGCCGGATCATCTCATCGGGGATGACCTGCCACGGCCACTGCAGGAACACCGGGCCGCTGCCGACGACGTTGACACCTGCCGACAGAATGCGGCGGTAGTCCTCGAGTGCCTCCATCAGACGGTTGTCGGCCATCGCCGTGTAGACGGCACAGTCCGGCTTGGTGGCCAGCACCTCATCGAGGTCGTTGGTGGCCTTGATGCCGGTCTTGGTGTCCAGGCCGACCAGTTCGGCGGCGTCCTTGCCCGCCTTGGACGCCGAGGACACCCAGACCGCGGTGAGCTCGTAGTCGGGGTTGTCGATCAACGACCTCAGGGCGTAGCCGCCGACGTTGCCGGTACCGATCTGTGCGACGCGGATGGGCATGTGACTCCTTTACAGATCAGGTTTACAGATCGGGGATGGGCAGATCGAGGTTCGGGACGTTGAGGCCGCCGTCGACCTCGATCGTCTTCCCGGTCAGATAACTGGCGGCGGGCGAAGCGAGGTACACCGCGGCGGCGGCGATGTCGTCGGGCACGCCGAGGCGGCGCAGCGGCGTGGCCTTCTCCATCGGTTCGCGTAGCGCGTCGTTGGACGCGACGATGTCCAGCGCCGAGGTGAGGATCGAACCGGGTGCGATGGCGTTGACCCGGATCCGCGGGCAGAGATCCAGCGCGGTGAGCCGGGTGTACTGGGCCAGTGCCGTCTTGGCGGTGCTGTAGGCGGCGAAACCGCGGCCCGCGGTGCGCCCCATGGTCGAGGTGATGTTGATGATGTTGCCGCCGCCGGAATGTTCCAGCATGAGCGGCACCGCGGCGACGGTGAGCGCGTGGGCGGTCAGCACATTGAAGGTGAATGCGTCTCGCATCTCCTTGACGCTGGTGGTCAGCAGCGCGTTGGGCATGCTCCCGCCGACATTGTTGACCACGATGTCGAGCCTGCCGAAGGCCTCGACCGCCTTGCCTGCCAGTTCGGCTGTGGAATCCGGTTGCGCGAGATCGGCCACCACCACGTGTGCCCGTCTGCCGGCCGCCTCGATCTGGGCTGCGACCGTGTCGAGTTCGGCTTCGGTGCGCGACGAGATGAGGACGTCGGCGCCGACTTCGGCGAACGCCACGGCGATCGCGGCCCCGAGTCCGCGACCGGCGCCGGTGACTACGGCTACTTGTCCGTCGAGGCGGAATTTGTCCAGGATCACGCGGCTCTCTTCCCTTTCGGTGCACCGTAACAAGCGGGCAGCGCGCCGCACCGCGGAATTTCGAACGAATGTGTAACACGTTCTACTTTTCGGTGGGGGCCTTCCGGGCGGGTGTCTTGCGGACCGCCGGCGTCGTGCGCGCGGCGGTCTTCTTCGCCGGGGTCGCCGGGGCGGCCGAGCCGGACGGGGCGTCGGCGCCGGACTGTTCGCGCCGTCGCCGGACGCTTGCCTCGAGTTTCGCCAGCAGGTCGGAGACATCGTCGGTCTCATCGAGGCGGGCGGGCGTCTGCGCAGCGGTGAACACCTCACCGCCGGCGAGCTTGGCCTCGACGAGTTCGCGCAGCTGCTCCTGGTAGGTGTCGGTGAACTCCTCCGGGCGGAAGTCGCCGGCCATCGACTCCACCACCTGCCCCGCCATCTTCAGCTCCGGTGCGCGTACCTCGACCGGCGTGTCGAGCCCGGGGAAATCGGGTTCGCGGATCTCGTCGGGCCACAGCAGGGTGTGGATCACCATGACGTTGCGCTTGGAGAAGTCCTTGACACGCAGGGCCGCCAACCGCGTCTTGTTGCGAAGAGCGAAGTGAACTATCGCCACCCTGTCACTCTCGGAGAGTGTTTTCGCTAGCAGCACATATGATTTCGGCGACTTGCCGTCCGGCTCGAGAAAATAACTGCGGTCATACATGAGCGGGTCGATCTCGTTGGCGGCAACGAATTCCAGCACTTCGATCTCGTGGCTCTGCTCTTCGGGAAGGGTGGCGATGTCATCGTCGGTGATCACCACCGTCTGGCCGTTGTCAGCCTCGTAGGCCTTGGCGATGTCCCGGTACTCCACGACCTCGCCGCACTCCTCGCAGACCCGCTTGTACCGAATGCGCCCGTTGTCCTTCGCGTGCACCTGGTGGAACTTCAGGTCGTGATCCTCAGTGGCGCTATACACCTTCACAGGAACATTGACCAGGCCGAAAGCGATCGAACCCTTCCAGATGGAACGCATGCGTTCAGTATGCCCAGCCGCGGGCGATTCACCCGGGGTCGTTCAGGTGCCGGGGAACAACCCGGCCGGCGGGGTGGGCCCGAGTGGGAGGTTGGACGGAATGTTGAACGGCGTGACGCCCAGACCGATGACCACGGGGAAGTTCTTCGGAAGGACCAGCGGCGGGATGTTCGGGTTTGCGCCTGGGAAGGCGCCCGGGATGCCGGGGAGCGCGTCCAGACCCCCGGCGACCGCGGCCTCCTCCGGTGGCGGGGTGCATTCCCCAGGGGCCGCCACCTGACCCTCGCAACCGGGTACGAGGTCGTTGGGATCGGCGGCGGCCGTGGGCGCCGCTACCAACGATGCGAACACCATCGCAGCCAGCAGCGGTCTGGACATTGGCCCAGCTTATCAGCGGGTAATACCGTGATGTGGTGACCGAAGTATGGCCTCCCGGCGCCACCGGGGGGCCGGTTGTCAGGCTGACCAACCCCGACAAGGTGCTCTATCCGGCCACGGGAACGACCAAGTCACAGGTGTTCGCGTACTACACGTCGATCGCCGATGTGATGGTGCCGCACATCGCCGGGCGCCCAGCCACCCGAAAGCGCTGGCCCAACGGTGTCGAACAGCAGTCGTTCTTCGAGAAGTCGCTCGCCAAGTCGGCACCGGATTGGCTCGACCGCGGCTCGATGCAGCACCGTTCCGGCATCACCACCTACTCGATCATCAACTCGGCCACCGGGTTGGCCTGGATCGCCCAGCAGGCCGCGCTCGAAGTGCATGTGCCGCAATGGCGCTTCGGCGCCGACGGTGCGCCCGGACCGGCCACCCGACTGGTGTTCGATCTGGACCCCGGCGACGGCGTCGGCATGCCGCAACTGTGCGAAGTGGCACACGCGATCCGCGATCTCGTCGATGACATTGGACTCACGCTGTACCCGGTGACCAGCGGTAGCAAGGGCCTGCACCTCTACGCGCCGTTGGCCCGACCGATCCCGAGTGCGGGTGCGGTTGTGCTGGCGCGCCGCGTCGCGGAGCAACTCGGTAAGAGCATGCCCACCCTGGTGACCGCCACCATGACCAGGAGCCTTCGGGCCGGCAAGGTGCTCGTGGACTGGAGTCAAAACAACGCCGCCAAGACCACGATCGCGCCGTACTCGCTGCGCGGCCGTCAGGCGCCCACCGTCGCGGCGCCGCGCACCTGGGACGAGATGTGCGATCCGGATCTCGGTCAGCTGCGCTACGACGAGGTGCTGGACCGGGTGGCCGAACACGGCGATCTTCTTGCCGGTCTCGACGCAGACCGGTTGACCACCTACCGCCGGAAGCGTGATTCGGCCAAGACCCCGGAACCGATCCCTGACGCCCCGCCGGCGCCCGGTGACGGCGACCGCTTCGTGATTCAGGAGCACCACGCCCGCCGCCTGCACTATGACTTCCGTCTCGAGCGCGACGGTGTTCTGGTCTCCTGGGCGGTGCCCAAGAACCTGCCGGAGCGCCCGTCGGTCAATCACCTCGCCGTGCACACCGAAGACCACCCGCTCGAATACGCCGCGTTCGAGGGCACCATCCCGAAGGGCGAGTACGGCGGCGGCACGGTGAGCGTCTGGGATTCCGGTACTTACACCGCGGAGAAGTTCCACGTCGACGGCGACCGCGGGGGCGAGGTCATCGTGGACCTGCGTGGCGGCCGCATCTCCGGGAGATACGCGCTGATCCAGACCGGGGGCGACCAGTGGCTGGCGCACCGGATGAAGGAGCAGACCCGAGCGCGGGTCACCGATCTCGTGCCGATGCTGGCAAGCCCGGGTTCGGTTGATCGGCTCACCAGCGCCGACTGGGCATTCGAGGGCAAGTACGACGGATACCGGATGCTGGCGGAGGTCGATCACGGACGGCTGCGACTGCAGTCCCGCAACGGCCGGGACGTCACCTCGGAGTATCCGCAGTTGCAACCGCTGGCCACCAGCCTCGCCGAGCACCACGTGATCCTCGACGGCGAGGTGGTGGCGCTCGACGGCCGCGGTGTTCCGAGTTTCCGCGAGATGCAGAACAGGGCGCGTGCCACCCGCATCGAGTTCTGGGCGTTCGACATCCTCAGCATGGACGGCCGGTCACTGCTGCGGACCGCCTACCGAGACCGTCGGCGCGTTCTCGAAAAGCTATTGGCCGCAACGAACATCGCCGTTCCACCCCTTCTGGACGGGGACGGTCGCGAGGCGCTGGCGTACTCCAGAACCCGCCGGTGGGAGGGTGTGGTGGCCAAGAGGTGGAACTCCACCTATCAGCCGGGCCGCCGGTCGTCGTCGTGGATCAAGGACAAGTTCTGGAACACCCAGGAGGTCGTCATCGGCGGCTGGCGCCGCGGCGAGGGCGGCCGGTCCAGCGGGATGGGCGCACTGCTGGTCGGCGTACCGGGGCCGGACGGCCTGGCGTTCGCCGGCCGGGTCGGCACCGGCTTCACCGACAGGGACCTCGCACACCTCGCGGAGGTGCTGACCCCGCTGCGCACCGCCACCTCGCCGTTCTCTGCGCCACTGTCGCGCGCGGAACTCAACGGGGTGACATTCGTGCGACCGGAACTGGTGGGGGAGGTGCGGTACGGCGAGCGCGGCCCGGACGGCAGGTTTCGGCACGCCAGCTGGCGGGGTTTGCGGCCGGACAAGACGCCGTCCGAGGTGGCCGCGGAGGGCGGCGCAGGATCAGCCACGTCATGATTACGTAATATCTGGCCCCTATCCGCGCAGCCCGCGGGGGCGAATTGTGAAGGACATCACGTCACGTCACACTGCGGCAGCGTCGCCGCCCCTATATCGCTCAAGGGAAAAGAATTCGGGGAAAACATGAATACATTCGTCACCGAGCATTGGCTGTTCTTCGTCATTTCCGCGGCCGTGATCATCGTGCTGCTCGCCCTCACCCTGCGGTCGGTCTGGATGCGCGAGCGCGCCATGGTCCGCCAGCGCCGGCTTGATGCGCAGGCCCAGGCGGCCTACGAAGAAAAGTGGCGCAGGGATCATCCCGCCGCCTGAGCGGCCTGAGCGGCTCAGGCCTGCAGGATCGGCCGCAGCGCATCCAGCACTCCCGGGTCCTCGATGGTCGACGGCATCGGCTCGTCGAGGCCGTGGGCGATACCGCGCATCGTCTTGCGCAGGATCTTGCCCGAACGCGTCTTGGGCAGTGCCGCCACGATGTCGACCTGACGCAGGCAGGCCACCGCGCCGATCTCGTCACGCACCCGATTCACCAGTTCCTCGGGTACACCCTGCGGTGACGCGCCCGCCTTGAGGACCACGAACCCTCGCGGCACCTGACCCTTGATCTCGTCGTTGACGCCGATCACCGCGCACTCCGCCACCGCGGGATGGCCCGCCAGCACGGCCTCGATCGACCCGGTGGACATTCGGTGGCCCGCGACATTGATCACGTCGTCGATGCGGCCCATCACGAACAGGTAGCCGTCGGCGTCGAGGTAACCGCCGTCGCCGGTGAGATAGTAGCCGGGGTGCTCGCACAGGTAGGACGCCTCGAATCGCGCGTCGTCACCCCACAGGGTCGGCAGGGTGCCCGGCGGAAGAGGCAACCGGATGCAGATCGCGCCCTCCTCGCCGCGCTCGCACCCCGACCCGTCCGGCCGCAGGATCGCCACGTCATAACCGGGCATCGGCACCGTCGGCGAGCCCGCTTTGAGGGGGAGTTGCTCAAGCCCCACCGGGTTGGCGGCGATAGCCCACCCCGTCTCGGTCTGCCACCAGTGGTCGATGACCGGGATGCGCAGTTTCTCACTCGCCCACGCGTAGGTGTCCGGGTCGAGTCGTTCGCCGGCCTGGAACAGGTATCGCAGCGAGGACAGGTCGTAGCGGCCGATGCGGGATCCCTCCGGATCCTCCTTGCGGATGGCCCGGATCGCGGTGGGCGCGCTGAAGAGGACCTTGACGCGATGCTCTGCGGCCACCCGCCAGAAGGCGCCCGAATCGGGTGTCCCGACCGGTTTGCCCTCATAGAGCACTGTCGTAGCCCCGGCGAGCAGGGGGCCGTAGACGATGTAGGAGTGCCCGACGACCCAGCCGACATCGGATGCTGCCCAGAAGACGTCACCGGGCGTGATGTCGTAGATGTTGCGCATGCTCCATGTGAGCGCCACGGCGTGACCGCCGTTGTCGCGGACGATCCCCTTCGGCTTACCGGTGGTGCCGGATGTGTAGAGCACGTACAGCGGGTCGGTCGCCTTGACCGGAACCGGATCCGCCGGTGCGGCGGAGGCCATGATCTGCGCCCAGTCCACGTCGCGTCCGGCCACCAGATCGCAGCGGTGCCGGTCGCGCTGCACGACCACACAGGCGTCGGGCCGGTGATCGGCCAGCTCGAGCGCGTGGTCGAGCATCGGCTTGTACTCGACGACGCGCGACGGCTCGATGCCGCAGGAGGCCGAGACGATCACCACCGGGCGGGCGTCGTCGATGCGGGTGGCCAGCTCGTGGGCGGCGAATCCGCCGAACACCACCGAATGCACCGCGCCCAGCCGGGCGCAGGCCAGCATGGCGATCACCGCCTCCGGGATCATCGGCATGTAAAGCACGACCCGATCGCCCGGGCAGATGCCGAGCTCACGCAGGGCCCCGGCGAAAAGTGCTGTCTCGGAGAGCAGTTCACGGTAGGTGTACACCTTCGTGGAACCGGTGACCGGCGAGTCGTAGATCAGCGCGGGCTGGTCGCCGCGGGCGTCGATATGACGGTCGAGTGCGTTGGCGCAGGTGTTCAGCTCCCCGTCGGGGAACCAGCGGTAGAACGGCGCGTTGTCGTCGTCGAGGACTTGCTGCGGTGCCCGCGTCCAGGTCACCGCAGCGGCCGCCCGCGCCCAGAACGCCTCAGGATCGACCAGGCCGGCCGAGAACGCCTCGCGATAATCGCCCACGGCTAGCACGCTAGCGCGAGACCGCTCTATCGTCAGCGCATGTCCGCTGTCCTGTTCGAGGATCACGACGCCGAGGTCGCCGTCGTCACCCTCAATCGCCCCGCCGTGCTCAACGCCATCGACGGCGCCCTGCTCGACGGCGTCGATGACGCGCTGGACAGGCTGGAGTCCGGCGCCTACCGGGTCGGGGTGTTGACTGGCGCCGGGCGCGGCTTCTGCGCGGGAGCCGATCTCAGCGGCACCGGCCGGCCGTGGACCGAGCCGGCGGCGGCGCCGTTCAAGACCACCTACGACGCTCAGGTCCGGCTGGCCGATCAGCTGACCCGGCTCTACGAGTTGCCGATCCCCGTGGTCGCGGCGGTCAACGGTGTGGCCGTGGGTGGTGGGCTGGCCTTCGCGCTGCACTGCGACGTGCGCATCGCCTCGTCCGAGGCCAGGTTCGGGTCGGTGTTCATCAAGGCCGGCTTCTCGTCGATGGATATGGGGACCAGCTACCTGCTGCCGAGGATCGTCGGGGCCGGTGTCGCCCGTGAACTAATGCTGACCGGACGGATCATCGACGCCGAGGAGTCCCATCGCATCCACCTCGTCCACGAGGTCGTACCTGCGGCGCGACTGATGGACTCGGCGGTGCAGTTGGCCCGGTCCATCGCCGCCAACAACGCCTACGGCGTGTGGCAGACCAAGATCGGGCTCAACGCCGCACTGGATGCCCCGAGCCTGCGGCACGCCAAGGAGATCGAGAACCGCACGCAGGTGCTCTCCGGCTTCACCAACAATCCGCGCGAGGCCGCGACGGCGCATCGGGAGAAGCGAGCGCCGCGCTGGGATCGGCTCTAGCCGTTCACCTTGCTCATGACGTGCTCGGCGAACATCTCGAGGTTGCGGATCTTGGCGTCCAGCGGCTCGGTGTCCGGCCCGTTGACGTAGGGAATCCGGAATCCGACCATCACGTCGGTGACGCCCTTGTCCTCGAGTCGCTTGATGCCGTCAGGTGTGTAGGCGTCCAGCGAGATGACGTGGATCTCGAAGTCCTTGTTCGCGGTGCCCTCTTCCTCGCGGTAGCGGTTCAGCTTGGCCAGCAGTTCGTCGAGATCCTCCTCGCCGCCGCCGTGCATCCAGCCGTCGTTGCGGGCGGCGCGGCGCAGTGCTGCGTCGGCGTGCCCGCCGATCAGGATCGGAACCGGTTTGGTGGGCGCTGGCGTCATCTTGGTCTTCGGGATGTCGTAGAACTCACCGTGATACTCGAAGTAGTCACCGGAGGTCAGCCCGCGGATGATGTCGATGCACTCGTCCATCCGCTTACCGCGCTTGACGAATGGCACGCCCATGAGTTCGTAGTCCTCCGGCCACGGGCTGGTACCCACACCGAGGCCGAGCCGGTTGTTGAACAACGCCGCCAGGGAGCCCGCTTGCTTGGCCACCAGCGCCGGCGGGCGGATCGGCAGCTTGAGGACGAAGAAGTTGAGGTGCAGCCTCTCGGTCGCGGCGGCCAGCGCCGCGGCGATCACGAAGCTCTCGATGAACGGCTTTCCGTCGAGGAACTCCCGGTTGCCGTCTGCGGTGTAGGGGTACTTGGAGTCCGATTCGAACGGATAGGCCACGCTGTCGGGAATGGTCATCGCGTGATACCCGGCGGCCTCGGCCGCTTTGGCCAACGGGATGTAGTAGCTGGGATCGGTCATCGCTTCGGCAAAGGTGAATCGCACCAGCCGATAGTAGAACGCGTTCTAGTTGCGCGGTCTGGTTATGCC
Organism: Mycobacterium sp.; assembly: GCA_018883075.1. GTDB lineage: Bacteria > Actinomycetota > Actinomycetes > Mycobacteriales > Mycobacteriaceae > Mycobacterium. The sequence continues at coordinate 7,968 of VEQU01000008.1, read as the reverse complement.
GATCAGCGCACGGCAGCCCCTGCGGGCTATTCGCCGCCCTCGTTCTCGGCCGCCCCGGCGGAAGCGTCGCTCAGCGCATCGCCCCAGGTGGCCTCCGCGCCGGAGTGGCCGATGCGGTACACCTGTGCCGCCGTCGCCACGCTGGCGACCACGACCACGATGGCGATGATCCCGGACAGTGCGGTCGGCAACGTCTTGCCCCGCCGGGTACGGACGTGCAGGACCACCACCAGGATCGCGGCGACCAGCAGAGCGAGTGCGAAGTAGTTCATCGTCTCGCCGAGGTGCTCATGGGTATCCAGAGCGGCGGAGTCCTCGACCCTCTCGTACAGCCATTCACCCGCCTCAGAGGTGATCGGCGACAGCACCGCGGTGATACCGGCCAGGGCGAGCACAAGCCAGACCAGGCGCTGCCGCGCCGCCGGCCACACCGCGCACAGGATCGCCAGCACCGCGGTGAGCGGGGCGAGGACGACGATGAAGTGGACGAGCAGGGGGTGGGCCGGAAGGCCGCTGAGGGTGGACATGGTGGGGAGCCTACAAGCGCAGCGGTCCGTAGGCCGGGAGGATGACCGGCTGGGAGACTGGTCGGGTAATGACGTCTCTGCGCTGGGTGCTCCTGGGAGCCACCGTGACGGCCCTGGCCGCCGGTGGTGTCGCATGGCTGGCCGGCGCCCCGGCTGTCGCCGGCTACTGCTGGATCGCCGGCACCGTGGTGGCGATAGTGCCCGCCGCCTGGTGGGTGATCGCCGGACTGCGCGCGGGCCGGTTCGGAGTCGATGTCCTGGCTGTCCTCTCGCTGACGGGCGCGCTTGCCGTGGGCGAGTACCTGGCCGGCGCCCTGATCGCGGTCATGCTCGCCACCGGTCAGGCACTCGACGCCGCCGCGGAACGCCGGGCCACCAAGGATCTGCGCGCACTGCTGGACCGCGTTCCGCGCACCGCGCGACGGCGAACCCCGGACGGGGTCGAGACCGTCGAACTCGATGTGATCGCCGTCGGTGACGTGGTGGTCGTGGGACCGGGCGAGGTGCTTCCCGTCGACGGACTGGTGGAGTCCGAGTACGCGGTGATCGACGACTCGGCCCTGACCGGTGAGCCTCTTCAGGTGCGTTACGGGCGCGCCGAGGCCGTCCGCAGCGGAAGTGTGAACGCCGGTGGCGGGCTGGAGATGCGCGCATCGGCGACCGCCGCCGACAGCACCTACGCGGGAATCGTGCGGCTGGCCGAAGAGGCCGCCGCGCACACTGCGCCCCTGGTGCGCATCGCCGACCGGGTGGCCGCCTGGTTCGTGCCGCTGGCGCTCGCGATCGCCGCGGGAGCGTGGCTGTTCAGCGGGTCGGCGACCCGGGCGGTGGCCGTTCTGGTGGTGGCCACCCCGTGCCCGCTGCTGCTGGCGGCGCCGGTGGCGATCGTGTCCGGATTGTCGCGGACATCGCGGATCGGCGTGCTGGTCCGCGGCGGCGGCCCACTCGAGTCGCTCGGCCGGGCAACGACATTGGTGTTGGACAAGACCGGGACGCTGACATCGGGCCGGCCCCACGGCACCGACGTGGTGGTGGCACCCGGATGGACGGTGGATGAGGTGCTCGGGCTGGCGGCGTCCGCCGATCAGCTCTCCCCGCACGTGCTCGCGGCGGCGATCGTGGAGGAGGCGCGGCAGCGGGGGTTGAGCCTCGTCATGCCGACCGCGGTGGAGGAGGAGGCCGGCACCGGGGTGGCGGCGATTATTGACGGGCGGCGGGTGAGGGTGGGGAATCTGGGACTCGACGGACTCGATGGCGACGCCGAGCAGTGGAGTGCGTCGGTGCTCTCGCGGGCCGCACTCGACGGTGCCGCGGTGGCATGGGTCCGTGTGGACGGTGAACTCGCCGGGGCGATTCTGCTCGCCGACCCGCTGCGCCCGGATGCCCCCCGCACACTGCGCCGGTTGCGCGCGGCGGGCATCACCCGTCTGGTGATGCTGACCGGTGATCGTCCCGCCCCGGCGCAGCAGGTCGGCACGGTGCTCGGCCTCGACGAAGTCGCCGCCCAGCAGACTCCCGCTGACAAGGTGGCCCGGGTCCGGGCCGAATGCGAGCGGGCGGTGACCGCGATGGTGGGCGACGGGGTCAACGACGCACCCGCACTGGCGGCCGCGGACGTCGGCATCGCCATGGGGGCACGCGGTTCGACCGCCAGTTCGGAGGCCGCCGACATCGTGCTCACCGCCGACCGTTTGGACCGGCTGGCCGACGCCAAACTTATCGCCCGCCGCTCGCGGCGGATCGCGGTGCAGAGCGCGGTGATCGGCATGGGGCTTTCACTGGTGGCGATGGGCTTCGCCGCCGTCGGCCTGCTTCCGCCGGCCGCGGGTGCGCTGCTGCAGGAGGGGATCGACCTGGCGGTGATCCTCAATGCGCTGCGGGCGTTGCGAACCGACCACGACGGGACGGCCCCGCTGAGCCGCGAGGCCGAGGAGCTGGTCCGCCGGTTCGCCGGCGAGCACGACCGGATGCGCGACGATCTGTCGATCCTGCGCGACACCGCGGCGCAGGTGTCCGCCGGCGACCGGCGCGCGGCGTTGGCCTCTTTGCAGACGGCTGACAGTTTTCTACAGGACACCCTGCTGCCGCACGAGGATGCCGAGGACTCCGCGCTCTACCCGGCGCTGGCCGGGCCGCTCGGCAGTGCGGAGGCCACCGCCACGATGAGCCGGATGCACGCCGAGATCCACCGGCTGTCCCAGCGCCTTCACAGTCACCGCGAGATCGCCGACGCGGCCGGTGCTGTCACCGATGAACAATCCGACGACCTGCTGGCCTGTCTCTACGGCCTGTATGCGTTGCTATGCCTGCACTTCGTGCAGGAGGAGGAGAACTTCTTCGTCCTCGCGCCTACGCTCGCTGATCGCTCGTGAGCTGGCTGACCCGCAATGTGCGGGTGCTCTCGGCGGTGTCCTTCCTGCAGGACACCGCCAGTGAACTGCTCTACCCGCTGCTGCCGATCTACCTGACGACGGTGCTCGGTGCGCCGCCGGCGGTTGTCGGCGCCATCGAGGGCGCCGCCGAAGGGGCGGCCTCGGTGACCAAGGTCGCCGTCGGTCCGCTCGGTGACAGATTCGCCAAACGCCCGCTGATCGCCACCGGCTACGGCATGGCGGCACTCGGCAAGGTCATCGTGGCTGTCGCCGCCGCATGGCCCGGGGTGCTCGCCGGCCGCGTCGTCGACCGCCTCGGCAAGGGATTGCGCGGGGTGCCGCGCGATGCACTGCTCGTCGAGGACGTCGCCCCCGGTGACCGCGGCAAGGTGTTCGGCTTCCACCGCACGATGGACACCCTGGGCGCGGTGCTCGGGCCGCTGATCGGACTGTTGGGATACCAACTGCTCGATCAGCAGATCGCGCCGCTGCTGTACATCGCGATCATCCCGGCGGTGCTGTCGGTGGTGCTGCTGGTGCTGGTCAGGGAGAAGCGGCCCACCGGGCCGAAGGCCGCTCGGGTGCCGCTGCTGGCCGGGATGAAGGACCTGCCGCGCCGGTTCTGGCGGGTGACGGCGGCGGTGATCGGCTTCGGCCTGGTGAACTTCCCCGACGCACTGTTGCTGTTGCGGCTCAACGAGATCGGCTTCGGAGTGGTGGAGGTGATCCTCGCCTACGTCACCTACAACCTGGTCTACGCGCTGGCAAGCTTCCCGGCCGGACTGCTGGCCGACCGACTGCCCCGCTCGGCGGTGTTCGGCATCGGCCTGGTGTTCTTCGCCATCGGCTACATCGGTCTGGGACTGACCACCGATCCGGTGATGGCCTGGCTGCTGATCGGTGTGTACGGCCTGTTCGCCGCGTGCACCGACGGGGTGGGCAAGGCGTGGGTCTCGTCACTGGCCGGGGACGCCAACCAGGCCACCGCCCAGGGTGTGTTCCAGGGCGGCAGCGGGATCGCGATCCTGATCGCCGGCGTGTGGGCCGGACTGCTCTGGGGAGCCGACGGCCGATTGCCGCTGCTGATCTCCGGTGCGGTGGGAGCATGCTTCGCAGTCGCACTGCTCGGCCGGTGGGCGCTACTGCGCACTCGTTAGGCTCACCGGCATGCGCTCGATCCACGTCATCGGCATCGGAGTGGGCGATCCGGATCACGTGACCACACAGGCGATCAGGGCGCTCAACGACACCGACGTGTTCTTCGCGATGGATAAGGGCGAGGCCAAGAGCGATCTGGTGGCGCTGCGCCGCGAGATCTGCCGGCGCTTCATCTCCGAGCGGTCCTACCGGTTCGTCGAACTGCCCGACCCGCCGCGCGCCGGCGACGGTGACTACGGGCAGGCGGTGGCCCAATGGCACGACGCCCGGGCCCGGCTGTGGGCCGATGCCATCGAAAACGAACTCGCCCCCGGCGGCGTCGGCGCCTTCCTGGCGTGGGGCGACCCGTCGCTGTACGACAGCACGCTGCGGATCCTGGACGAGGTGGCCCGCCACATTGAGTTGCGCTATGACGTGGTCCCCGGCGTCACCGCGATTCAGGTGCTGACCGCCCGGCATCGCATCCCGCTCAACGAGATCGGCGAACCGGTCCTGATCACCACCGGCCGTCGGCTCAGGGAGACCGGCCTGACCGGGTCGGCTGTCGTCATGCTCGACGGGGGCTGTGCGTTCCTCGACTGCCCGCCGCAGACCAGGATCTGGTGGGGGGCGTATCTGGGGACAGCCGACGAGATCCTGGTTCACGGCACCGTCGGCGACGTCGGCGGGCGCATCAGTGAGCTGCGGGCCGCGGCGCGCGCCGAGCACGGCTGGATCATGGACACCTATCTGCTACGTCCATGACATGATCGCGCGATGGGATCGTTTCTGCTTCGCGCTGCGGTCACCGGTCTGGCGCTGTGGGTCGTCACCCTGATCGTTCCGGGTGTGACAGTCGTCGGCGGCAGTACCACCGCCCAGAAGGTCGGCATCGTGTTCGTCGTCGCGATGATCTTCGGCCTTGTCAACGCCGTCATCAAGCCGATCGTCACGCTGCTGTCACTGCCGCTCTACGTGGTGACCCTCGGCCTCTTCCACATCGTGGTGAACGCGTTGATGTTGTGGATCACCGCGTGGATCACCGAACACACCACGCACTGGGGCCTGCAGATCGACCGGTTCTGGTGGACGGCGATCTGGGCGGCCATCATCCTTTCGCTGGTCGGCTGGCTGCTGTCGATGCCACTACGCGGCGCCGAACGCGCCATCGGCGGGTGACTAGCCTGAGGCAATGCCCGAGCTTCCCGAGGTCGAGGCGCTCGCCGACCACCTGCGCCGGCATGCCGTCGGCGGCACCATCGACCGCGTCGACGTCGCCTCGCTGTCGGCGCTGAAGACCTTCGACCCGTCACCGGCCGCACTTCACGGCCGCACGGTCACCGCAGCACACCGGTGGGGCAAATACCTCGGCATGCAGGCCGACGACCTCTTCATCATCACGCACCTGTCGAGGGCCGGCTGGCTGCGGTGGTCGGACACGCTCACCCCGGCCCCGCCCAAGCCCGGTAAGGGCCCGATAGCGCTGCGTGTCCACCTTTCGGGCGGGCGCGGCTTCGACCTCACCGAGGCCGGAACCCAGAAGCGTCTGGCGGTGTGGCTGGTCGCTGATCCGCAGCAGGTGTCGGGAATCGCCGCACTCGGTCCCGACGCACTGAGCCTGAGCGCACCCCAACTCGGCGAACGGTTGGCACCTCTCGCCGGCCGGATCAAGACGGTGATCACCGATCAGAAGGTCATCGCCGGGATCGGCAATGCCTACAGCGACGAGATACTGCATGCGGCCGGGATCTCCCCGTTCGCGACGGCATCCAAGCTCGCCGATGCTCAACTGGCGGCTCTGCACGCGGCGATGGTGTCGGTGCTCAGCGATGCGGTGCAGCGATCGGTCGGTCAGCAGGCGGCGATGCTGAAGGGGGAGAAACGGTCCGGTCTGCGCGTGCACGGACGCACCGGTCTGCCGTGTCCGGTCTGCGGGGACACCGTCCGGGAGGTGTCCTTCGCCGACAAGTCGTTTCAGTACTGCCCGGGGTGTCAGACCGGCGGCAAGGTACTCGCGGACCGCCGGATGTCACGGCTGCTCAAGTAGCCCGGTCAGGCCGTGCGGCCGCGTTCCGCGCGGTAGCGGCGCACCAGGGCGTCGGTCGAGGAGTCGGACTGCTCCGGCGGCGAGGCGTCCTCGGTGATCACCGGAAGCAGCGCCTTGGCCTGGGTCTTGCCCAACTCGACACCCCACTGGTCGAACGAGTCGATACCCCAGATGACACCCGTGGTGAACACCTGGTGCTCGTAGAGCGCGATCAGCTGACCGAGCACGGACGGCGTGAGCCGGGTCGCCAGGATGGAAGTGGTGGGCTTGTTGCCCGGCATGACCTTGTGCGGGACCACACTGGCCGGCGTGCCCTCGCCGGCGATCTCCCCGGCGGTCTTGCCGAACGCCAGCACCTGCGTCTGGGCGAAGAAGTTGCTCATCAGCAGGTCATGCATGCTGCCGGTGCCGTCGGCGGTGGGAAGGTCATCGGTCGGCTGCGAGAGACCGATGAAGTCGGCCGGCACCAGCCGGGTGCCCTGGTGCAGCAACTGATAGAACGCGTGCTGGCCGTTGGTCCCCGGTTCCCCCCAGAAGATCTCCCCGGTCGCCGACGTCACGGGTGTCCCGTCGGCGCGCACCGACTTGCCGTTCGACTCCATGGTCAGCTGCTGCAGATAGGCGGCGAAGCGCGCCAGATCGTTCGAATACGGCAGCACCGCGCGGGTTTCGGCGCCGAAGAAGTTCGAGTACCACAGGCCGATCAGACCCAGCAGCACCGGCGCGTTGGATTCCAGCGGCGCGGTGGCGAAATGCCGGTCGACGAGGTGGAAGCCGGACAGGAAGTCGGCGAACGCCCGCCGTCCGATCACCGCCATCAGCGACAGTCCGATCGCGGAGTCCACCGAGTAGCGACCGCCGACCCAGTCCCAGAAGCCGAACATGTTCGCCGAGTCGATGCCGAACTCCTCGACGAGCTTCTTGTTGGTTGACACCGCGACGAAATGCTTGGCCACCGCGTCGTCACCGAGGGCCTCGGTGAGCCATCGCCGGGCCGCGGTCGCGTTCGTCAGCGTCTCGAGGGTGGTGAAGGTTTTGGAAGCGACGATGAACAGTGTGGTCGCCGGATCCAATCCGTCGAGTGTGGCCACCAGATCCGCCGGATCCACATTGGACACGAACCGCGCCGAGATGCCGGCGTCGGCGTAGTGGCGCAGCGCCTGATAGGCCATCGCGGGTCCGAGATCCGAGCCGCCGATGCCGATGTTCACCACCGTCTCGATCCGCTTGCCGGTGGCACCGGTCCACTGTCCCGATCGCAGTCGGTCGGTGAACTCGCCCATCGCGTCGAGGACGGCATGCACATCCGCAACCACGTTCTGACCGTCGACGGCGAGCGTGGCGTCGCGCGGTAGGCGCAGCGCGGTGTGCAGGACGGCGCGGTCCTCGGAGGTGTTGATGTGCTCCCCGGCGAACATGGCGGCGCGGCGCTGTTCCAGACCGGCTGCGCGGGCGAGGTCCACCAGAAGGCTGACGGTCTCGCGGGTGATGCGGTGCTTGCTGTAGTCGATGTAGAGGTCGCCGACGGTCAGCGTCAGTTCGCGGCCACGGGCCGGGTCCTCGGCGAAGAACTCCCGCAGGTGCCTGTCGGCGATCTGGGCGTGATGGCGCGTCAGCGCGTCCCAGGCTGATGACAGATCCATTCCCCAGACCCTATGCGGGGCGGGGCCGCCATGGGGTAGATCATTGAGCTATGGCTAACCCAGATGTCACACGGATCCTGGCGTCGGTGCCCACCGGTCTGTGGATCGGCGGTGAGGAGCGGTCGGCGGCGTCCACGTTCGACGTGCTCAATCCGGCGACCGATGAGGTGCTGGTCTCGGTGGCCAACGCCACGGCCACCGACGCGATCGCCGCACTCGACGCCGCGTGCGCGGTGCAGGAG
>VEQU01000055.1 GCA_018883075.1 Mycobacterium sp. | reverse complement strand
GGCGGGCGGCCGCGCCGCCGATCGTGATGCCCTGCCGCCGCGCCCATACCCGCAGCAAGCCGCGGGCGATGGCGCGGCCGCAGGCACCGTGCAGCTCCGATACCGGCCCGCCCGCGTATGCCTGCCAGCCGGCCGCACGGCCCAGCAGGCCGGCATCCCCGTGGCCGGCGTCCAGATCGACCGGCATGCCGGCTTCGCGCACCACGTCGGCAGCCGCCCCCATCAGCGCCAGCGCCAGATCGTCGCCGGCGAGCAACTCGGGCAACCGGCCCGCCGTGGGCCCGACAGCCAGCTCGGACAGGGCGGTGAGCGCCGCGTCGAGCCGGGCGAACCGGCGCGACGCAGGGCCCTCTGGCTGCCTCGCCGTCACCGGCCCGAGCGTGGCATCGAGCCAGCGGCGGCGATAGTCACCCCGGAAGGCAACTGTTGGGTATCAATCTCGTCCGCGGTGATGGCCCCGCACCCGTCATGGGCCACCATGGATCAATGCCCGACGCCGTATCCACCGAGACGGCTCCTCGCCACCGCCGGGTCACCAGCTTCCGCTCCCGCCGCTCGTCGCTGACCGACGCCCAGCAGCTGCTGTGGGAGCGGCTATGGCCCACCCTGGGCCGGCAGGCCGAGCCGCCGGGGGAAATCGACGTCGCCGCCTGGTTCGGCCGGTCGGCCGCGCGGCCGCTGGTGTGCGAAATCGGCTGCGGCAGCGGGACCTCGACGCTGGCGATGGCGCAGGCCGAGCCCGATCTCGATGTGATCGCGGTGGAGGTATACCGCCGCGGACTGGCCCAGCTGCTCAGCGCTGTCGACCGCGAGAGTGTCTCCAACATCCGGCTGATTCGCGGTGACGGGGTCGACGTGCTCGAGCACCTGCTGGCCCCGGGTTCGCTCACCGGGGTCCGGGTCTTCTTCCCCGACCCGTGGCCCAAGGCCCGGCACCACAAGCGCCGCCTGCTGCAGCCGGCGACCGTCGCTCTCATCGCGAACCGGCTACGGCCCGGGGGTGTGCTGCACGCGGCCACCGACCACGCGGGATACGCCGAGCAGATCGCGGAGGTCGGGGACGGCGAGCCGATGCTGCGCAGGGCGCAACCGGAGGAGGCGCTGCCGATATCGGTGCGGCGACCGATCACCAAGTACGAGACCAAGGCCCGGGAAGCGGGACGCGCGGTGACGGAGTTCGTGTGGGTGAGACGGCCATGACGGCGGGACGACCATGACGGTAATCAACGAGACCATCGGGCGGATCGACGAGACCACCGGTGGCCGCACTGCCGATGTCAGCCCGCCCGGGGTCGAGGTGGACGTGGCGACCAAACGGGTGCTGCTGATCTGGGACGCGCCCAATCTGGACATGGGCCTGGGGGCGATCCTGGGCGGCCGGCCCACCGCAGCGCACCGGCCGCGGTTCGACGCCCTGGGCCGCTGGCTGCTGGCCCGCACCGCCGAGCTGGCCGCCGGATGCCCGGAGGTGTCGTGCGAACCGGAGGCGACCGTCTTCACCAATATCGCCCCGGGCAGCGCGGAGGTCGTCCGGCCGTGGGTGGAGGCGCTGCGCAACGTGGGTTTCGCGGTGTTCGCCAAGCCGAAGGTGTACGAGGACAGCGACGTCGACGACGACATGCTGGCCCACATCGCCGCCCGCCGTGCCGAGGGGCTGGCGTCGGTGCTGGTGGCGTCCGCCGACGGGCAGGCGTTCCGCGCCCCCCTGGAGGAACTCGCATCATCCGGCACTCCGGCCACGGTGCTGGGATTTCGTGAACATGCCAGCTGGGCGTTAGCGTCGGATAGTTTGGAATTCGTCGACTTGGAGGAAATTCCGGGAGTTTTCCGTGAGCCGCTACCGCGAATCGGTTTGGATTCGTTGCCGGAGCACGGTGCGTGGCTGCAGCCGTTCCGGCCGCTGTCCTCGCTGCTGACCTCACGTCTGTGACCAGGCGCGGGTCGGCGGTAATGCAAGTTAGGAGCTTTTAGTGTTCGCCTGGTGGGGCCGGACCGTCTACCGGTACCGATTCATCGTCATCGCTGTCATGGTGGCGTTGTGTATCGGTGGTGGCATCTTCGGCATGAGCCTGGGCCAGCACGTCACCCAGAGCGGCTTCTACGACGACGGCAGCCAGTCGGTCAAGGCGTCGCTGATCGCCGACGGCGCCTACGGCCGCGACACATCCGGGCACATCGTCGCGATCTACACCGCCCCGGATGGCAAAACGGTGGACGACCCCGAGTTCTCGAAGAAGGTGCTCGACAGCCTCGACGCCGCGCAGGCAGACCATCCCGACGAGATCCTGCGGGCGATCGGCTATTTCAAGAGTCCCGAGATCCTGTCGAACATGGCCGACGCCGACAAGAAGCACGCGTTCATGTCGATCCAGCTCAAGGGCGACAACGACGACACCATCCTGAACAACTACAAGAAGGTCTCCGACAGCTTCGCGATCGACGGCGTCGACGTGAAACTGGCTGGCTTGCAACCGCTGGCCAGCGAACTCACCGGCACCATCGGCGAGGACCAGCGGCGGGCCGAGATCGCGGCCATCCCGCTGGTGGCGGTGGTGCTGTTCTTCGTGTTCGGTGGCGTGGTCGCCGCCAGCCTCCCGGCCATCATCGGCGGCCTGTCCATCCTGGGCGCGCTGGGCATCATGCGGCTGATCGCCGAGTTCGCACCCGTGCATTTCTTCGCGCAGCCGGTGGTCACACTGATCGGCCTGGGTATCGCCATCGACTACGGCCTGTTCATCGTCAGCCGATTCAGGGAGGAGATCGCCGAGGGCTACGACACCGAGGCCGCGGTGCGTCGGACCATGATGACGTCGGGACGCACGGTGGTGTTCTCCGCGGTGATCATCGTCGCCTCGTCACTTCCGCTGCTGCTGTTCCCGCAGGGCTTCCTCAAGTCGATCACCTACGCCATCATCGCCTCGGTCATGCTGTCGGCAATCCTGTCGATCACCGTGCTGGCCGCCATCCTGGCGATCCTCGGCCCCAACGTCGATGCCCTCGGCGTGCGCACCCTGCTGCGGGTGCCGTTCCTGCGCGACTGGAAGCCGACCAATTGGTGGCTGAACTGGCTCGCGGACAAGACCCAGAAGACCAAGACCCGTGAAGAGGTCGAGAACGGCTTCTGGGGCAAGCTGGTCAACCAGGTGATGAAGCGGCCCATCCTGTTCGCCGCGCCGATCATGCTCTTCATGATCGCGTTGATCATTCCGCTCGGGCAGCTATCGCTCGGCGGCATCAGCGAGAAGTACCTGCCGCCCGACAACTCCGTGCGTCTGGCACAGGAGGAGTTCGACAAGATCTTCCCCGGCTTCCGGACCGAGCCGCTCACCGTGGTGATCAAGAACGACGAGGGCAAGCCCGTCACCGACGCCCAGGTCGCCGAGGTGCGCAGCAAGGCGATGGCGATCAGCGGCTTCACGGATCCGGACAACAACCCCGACGCCATGTGGAAGGAGCGCTCCTACCTCGACGGCGCATCGAAGGATCCGACGGTGCGGGTGATCCAGAACGGTCTGGTGAACCGCAACGACGCGGCCAAGAAGATCAACGAATTGCGTGCCATACCGCCGTCGAAGGGGATGTCCATCTACGTGGGCGGCACACCGGCACTCGAGCAGGACAGCATCCACAGCCTCTTCGCGAAGCTGCCACTGATGGTGCTGCTGCTGATCAGCACGACGACGGTGCTGATGTTCCTCGCATTTGGATCGCTGGTGCTGCCGATCAAGGCGGCACTGATGAGTGCGTTGACACTCGGGTCGACGATGGGTGTGCTCACCTGGATGTTCGTCGACGGCCACGGATCGGGCGTGATGAACTACACCCCGCAGCCGCTGATGGCACCGATGATCGGGCTGATCATCGCCGTGATCTACGGGCTGTCCACCGACTACGAGGTGTTCCTGGTGTCGCGCATGGTGGAGGCACGAGAACAGGGAATGTCGACCAGCGAGGCGATCCGGATCGGGACGGCCACCACCGGCCGGCTGATCACCGCCGCGGCCCTGGTTCTCGCGGTGGTTGCCGGCGCCTTCGTGTTCTCCGATCTGGTGATGATGAAGTACCTGGCGTTCGGTCTGCTGATCGCACTGCTTCTCGACGCGACGGTGGTCCGGATGTTCCTGGTGCCGGCGATCATGAAGTTGCTCGGTGACGACTGCTGGTGGGCGCCGAAGTGGATGAAGCGTCTGCAGCAGAAGATCGGCCTGGGCGAGACGACGCTGCCCGACGAGCGCAAGCGCGTCACGGATACTCCCGAACCGCCGGATGCCCTGGTCGCGGCCGCCGCGCCCGCCGCGCCCGCAGCGCCGCCTCGCACCCCGCGTCCGGCGGCCGAGAGCGCCCGGCCCGGCGGCGCCCCACACCAACCCCGACCGGCTCCGGCGGTGGCGGCCGAGGCGCCGACCACCCGGTTCGCCTCGGTGAAGGCGAAGGACGACCGCGACATCAGATCCTGGCTCGGCGAACTGCGCGACAAGGCGGGCGGGACGGCCGCGCCGGACGACGCCACCACTGCGATCCCCACGGCGGTCCCCCCGGCCGGGCGCCGATCGGATGCCACCGAGCAGATTCCGGCCGATGAGACCCGCGCGATCCCGGTCAGCCGTCCTGAGTCCGGCGACTCCGACGTCGCGACTGAGAAGCTCAACGCCCGCGGCAAGCAGTCCGGCGGAGTCAGCGCCCAGGATCTGCTTCGCCGCGAAGGCCGGCTGTAACCCGGCGTCAGTCCTTGGTGCCACGCACCGTGTCGGGAGTGGTGCCACGCACCGAATCGGGAGTGGCCTCGGCGATCAGGGCGTCATCGCTCTTCTGAAGTTCGGTCGCCTCGGCCGCCGGGTCGTCGGCGGCCAGTACCCTGATCGCACTGTTGAGGAACGCCAGCGCCGGCACCGCCAGCAGCGCTCCGACGATTCCCGCGAGTACGGCTCCCGCTGAGATCGCCAGCACGATCGCCAGCGGATGGATGGACACCGCGCGCCCCATCACCAGCGGTTGCAGCACATGGGCCTCCAACTGCTGAACGGCGATGATCAGCCCGAGGGTGATCAGCGCGTAGACGAAACCCTTCGCCAGCAGCGCCACCACCACCGCGAGAAAACCGGTGACCACGGCACCAACCAGCGGGATGAACGCGCCCAGGAACACCAGCGAGGCCAGCGGCAGGGCGAGCGGCACGGACATGATCGCCAGGCCGGCACCGATTCCGACCGCGTCCACAAGCGCCACCAGGAAGGTCGCCCGGACGTATCCGATCAGCGAGCCGAAGCCGGCCCGGCCGGCGTCTCGCACCCGGTCACGGGTGTGGGCGGGCACGATCCGGGTCAAAAACGCGTAGATGTTGCGTCCGCCGTAGAGCAGGAAGATCAGCGTGAACAACATGAGCAGCGCACCGGTGACGATCTCGGTGATGGTCGCCGCCGTGGAGAGCGCGCCGCTGGTGAGCCTCTCCTGGTTGTCCCGCAGCGACTTCACCACGGCGTCACCGGCCCGGTCGATCTGCTCGCGGCTCAGGTGCGCGGGGCCTTCGATCAGCCACTGAGTGGCGTTGTCGATACTGCGGGTGACTTGCTCGGTCAGTCCGGGGAGACCCGAAATAAATTGGCTCACAACGAAACTCAGGATTCCACCGAATGCGGCGAATCCTGTCAGCAATACCAGCGCCACCGCGGCGCCGCGGGGTGTACCGCGCCGGTCCAGCCAGTCGACCGCGGGCAGCAGCAGCGCTGTGAGGATGACCGCCAAGGCCACCGGAACGACGATCACCTGCAGGCGGTCCATCAACCACAGCAGAGCGGCGATGGCGGCCAGGATCACCAGTAGGCGCCACGCCCACGCGGCGGTCTTTCGGACGAACGGATCTACCGCGTCATCGTCGCGCGCTTCCCCGGAAGGCATGTTGTGCAGCCTAATGCCGGGCGTTGGCCGGATACCCTGAGCAACGTGGCCTCCAATGCGTCGGTCGACCGGCCCGGCGGGAGCCGTCCGCGACGGGTGCGCGGCCGCTACTGGTGGGTGCGCTGGGCGGTCCTGGGCCTTGCGGCGGTGGTGCTGACCGTGGAGGCGGCGCTGGTGTGGGACCAATTGGCCAAGGCCTGGGAGAGCCTGCTCTCGGCGAACCTGTGGTGGGTACTGGCCGCCATCGCCGCGGCGATGATGTCGATGCACAGCTTCGCGCAGATACAGCGCACGCTGCTGCGCTCGGCGGGAGTGACCGTGCGCCAGTGGCGGTCCGAGGCGACCTTCTATGCCGGCAATGCACTGAGCACCACCCTGCCCGGCGGACCGGTCCTGTCGGCCACCTTCGTCTACCGGCAGCAGCGCACCTGGGGCGCCTCCCCCGTCGTCGCATCCTGGCAGCTGGTGATGTCGGGCGCCCTGCAGGTCGTCGGGCTGGCGCTGCTCGGCCTCGGCGGCGCATTCCTGTTGGGCGCCAAGGACAATCCGTTCTCGCTGCTGTTCACCATCGGCGGTTTCATCGCCCTGCTGCTCCTCGCCCAGGCTGTCGCCACCCGGCCCGAGCTGATCGACGGCATCGGGGTCAGGGTGCTCGGGTGGGTGAATTCGGCGCGCGGCAAGCCTGCCGACACGGGCCTGCACAAGTGGCGCGAGACACTGCACCAACTGGAGTCGGTGAGCTTGAGCCGACGCGCGCTGGGCACTGCGTTCGGCTGGTCGCTGTTCAACTGGATCGCCGACGTGGCCTGTCTGGCGTTCGCCGCCTACGCCGCCGGGGGCCATCCGTCGCTGGCCGGACTGACCGTCGCCTATGCGGCCGCCCGCGCCGTCGGGGCGATTCCGTTGATGCCGGGCGGTCTGCTGGTGGTGGAGGCGGTGCTGGTGCCCGGCCTGGTGTCTAGCGGGATGGCCCTGCCCGCGGCGATCTCGGCGATGCTGATCTACCGCCTGGTGAGCTGGATCTTCATTTCGGCGATCGGCTGGGTGGTCTTCTTCTTCATGTTCCGTACCGAAGGTGCCCTGCACCCCGAGGCGGCGGTCGACGAACTCGCCGCCGAAGAGATCGCCCAGTCTGAGGAGAACCGTGCCGAACCCGCGTGAGCGCGCCACAGCTGCCCTGGCTGCCCTGGCGGCCGACATCGCCTGCCTGGTGGTGTTCGCCACCATCGGCCGGCGTACTCACGCCGAGGGACTCTCCCTCGTCGGTATCGCGGACACCGCGTGGCCGTTCGTGGCCGGGGCTGCGGTCGGGTGGTTGCTCGTCCGCGGCTGGCGCCGGCCGACTGCCATCGCACCGACCGGCGTCACGGTCTGGGTGTGCACCGTCGTGGTCGCGATGGTGTTGCGGCGCGTCACAGGCGAAGGGACGGCGCTGAGCTTCGTCGTGGTCGCCAGCCTCGTCACCGGCACGCTGATGCTCGGATGGCGGGCAGCCGCCCGACGCTGGGCGCGCAGCGACGCCTAGGGCGTGTCCCCGGCCATGTCGTCGGCCCCGTCGCTGTCGGCCCCGCACCGGTTCTTGAGATCCACCAGCGGCTGACGGATCGCGGCGAGTTCCGCCTTCACCTGGGGGTTGGCGTCCAGGTATTGCTGAATCTCGGTCCGCAGCTCATCGCGCGGAGCGCCCTCCAGGCCGGTGAAGAACGCGTTGACGTCCGGGTGGGTGAACAGGTACACCGAGGTGGCGGCGGAGACGCCGGCGGACACCCCGGCCAGGTCCGCGGCCGTGCAGTTCGGCGGGGCCGCGATAGCGGACGGAGCGGTCAGGATCGCACCGGCGGCGACGCCGAGTGCCGCGGCAACCAGACGGGCACGTGGGGACATGCGCACTCCTAGGAATCGTGGGGTGGCTCGGTGGGGTGGCTCAATGGTAAGCCAGCGGCAGGCCGATCGGCGTGACGATGCCTGCGGTAGGCTCGCCACCCTGCGGTGATTTCGCTTTTCACGTGCGGGGAGTTCGCCATCCAGCAGTTCATGATCCGCCTCAGCGGCAGCCTGCGCAGGCACCGCAGGCTCGTGTTCGGCTGCTGGCTGCTGGCCCTGGTGCCCTCGCTGTATCTGACCCTGGGCGGTTCCAACAACCTCACCGGCGGCGGGTTCGATGTGGCCGGCTCCCAGTCGCTGCAGGTGCAGCGCGAAATCGAGGATCACTTCCCCGGACAGGGCTCCTCGCCGCTGGCGTTGGTCGCCGCCCCGCGCGCCGACGCCACCTACGCCGACATGGCGGACGCCGTGGCCGAGCTGGAACAGGCCGCGCAGGAGGTGCCCAGCCTCTCGCTGGTCGACAACCCCGGTCAGCCGCCACCCGCCCCCGACCGCCCCTACGTCGTCTCGCTGCGGCTGGACTTCAACAACACCGGCGCCGTCGATGTCGCCCGGCAACTGCGTGCCGCGATCGGCGTCACCGGCGATCAGCCGGGACAGACCGACAACGGCCGCGTACGGCTCTACGTCATCGGCCAGGGAGCGCTCGGCGCCGCCGCGCAGACCAGCACCAGAGGGGACATCGCCGCCGCCGAGCGGTGGAACCTGCCGATAGTCCTGCTCATCCTCGTCGCCGTGTTCGGCTCGCTCGCGGCGGCAGCGGTGCCCCTTGCTTTGGGAGTCTGCACGGTCGCGGTCAGCATGGGCGTCGTCTATCTGTTGGCGAACCTCACCCAGATGTCGGTGTTCGTCACATCGACGGTGTCGATGTTCGGCATCGCCCTGGCGATCGACTACTCGCTGTTCATCCTGATGAGATTCCGCGAGGAGCTACGCAGCGGGCGTGACCAGGATCAGGCGGCCGATGCGGCGATGGCGACGTCCGGTCTGGCGGTGGTGCTCTCGGGGCTCACCGTGATCGCCTCACTGACCGGGCTGTACCTCATCAACACACCCGTGCTGCGTTCGATGGCCACCGGCGCGATCCTGGCCGTGGCGATCGCGGTGCTGACCTCGACTACGTTGACGCCCGCGGTGCTGTCCATGTTCGGCCGGGCCGTGGCGCGCCGCTCGGCGCTGCTGCACTGGTCCCGGGTTCCCGAATCGGTGCAGTCGCGATTCTGGACCCGGTGGGTGAACACGGTGATGCGTCGGCCGTGGGCGTCGGCGGCCGCAGCTGCGGTGGCGCTCCTGATGCTGGCGGCGCCTGCTTTCGCGATGCAGCTTGGCAACAGCATGCAGCGGCAGTTCCCGTCCTCCCATGAGGTGCGCGGAGGCGTGGCGGCGGCCGCGGAGGCACTCGGGCCCGGCGCACTGGGACCGGTGCGAATCCTGGTCACCTTCCCCGATGGCGGTGCATCCGATCCTGCCAACGCGCCCGTGCTCGATGCCGTGAGTACGACGACCCGACGGGCGGTCAACATCGTGTCGGTGTCGCCGCCGACCTTCTCCGATGACAACCGCAGCGCGCTGCTCTCGGCCGTGCTGGCGGTGGATCCGGAGGAGCTGCGCGCCAGGGACACGATCGACTGGCTGCGCTCCACACTGCCCACCCTTCCCGAGGCGGCGGGGCGCAGCGTGGACGTGGGTGGTCCCACCGCGCTGATCAAGGACTTCGACGACCGGGTGTCGCAGACGCTGCCGCTGGTCTTCGTCTTCGTGGCGCTGATCGCCTTCGTGATGCTGCTGATCTCGATCCGCTCGGTGGTGCTGGCGCTCAAAGGTGTGCTGATGACCATCCTGTCGGTCGCAGCGGCCTACGGCAGCCTGGTGGTGGTGTTCCAGTGGGGCTGGCTGGAGGCGCTGGGGTTCGAGCCGATCGGCTCCATCGACAGCACGATCCCGCCGCTTGTGCTGGCCATGACGTTCGGGTTGTCGATGGACTACGAGATCTTCATCCTGACCCGGATCAGGGAGCGCTATCTGCTCTCCGGTGACACCCGCGACGCGGTGGCCTACGGAGTGTCGACCAGTGCGCGCACTATCACCAGCGCGGCACTCATCATGATTGCGGTCTTCACCGGCTTCGCATTCGCCGGCATGCCACTGGTCGCCCAACTCGGGGTGGCCTGCGCGGTGGCGATCGCGGTGGACGCGACGGTGGTGCGATTGGTGCTGGTTCCGGCACTGATGGCGGTGTTCGACGATTGGAACTGGTGGCTGCCCGGATGGCTCACCCGGATCCTTCCGGCGGTCGATTTCGACAAGCCGTTGCCAAAGGTCGACCTCGGCGACCTGGTGGTACTGCCTGATGACGTCGCCTCGGTGCCACCGCCACCGGCGGATCTGAGGATGGTGATCCAGGACGCCGCACGGCTCAAACAAGTCGCCCCCGATGCGGTGCGCGTCGCCGACCCGCTGGCATTGCGCGGGTGCGGTGTATTCAGCGGCCCGGTCAGAGGCGGCGACGGCGTCTCGGCGCCGCCCAGGCGGCCGATCGTCACACTCGGTGGCGCGCTCGGCCGGTCCGCCGTCAGTCAGCCGCCGGCAGCGCGTGGAGTTCACCCTGTCACCGTCTGGCGCGGACGGCTGGCGGTCGCACTCGACGCCCTCGGGACCGAGGCGGCGACGGCCCGGTGCAGCCCGGTGGAGACCACCACCGTCCAATTGCCGGACGGTGACCGCCTGCAGGTTCCCACCGGGGCGGAGACCTTGCGGCTGAAGAGCTACCTGGTGCTGTGCCGTAACACCCGCGCGGACTACGCCGAACTGGCCGACCTCGCGGAGGCGATCGGCGTGGATAACGCGGCCACCGCGCTCGCCGGCATCGACCGCTATTACAGTTCCGGACAGCCGGAGCGGCCGTGGATCGCCACGCAGCTGGTGCGCCGGCTTGCCGACCCGTCCGCCGAAGACAGCGAGCAGGGAGACGAGTGGGACAGCCAGTGGGACACCCGGTGGGAGGACGTACGTCGACGTTGCCTGGCCCTCGCCGTGGCGATGCTGGAGGTGCCCAGTTGAGCCGCCCATCCGACCAGCCGGTCGACGAGCGCCCCGTCGAGTTCTGGCCCACCTCGTCGATCCGCACCGCGCTGGAGACCGGGGACATCGCAGTCTGGCAGCGCATCGTCGTCGCAGTGAAGCGCGACCCCTACGGCCGCACCGCACGGCAGGTCGAGGAGGTGCTGGAATCAGCTGCGCCCTACGGCATTTCATTGGCACTGCGGGAGGTTCTGACACGCGCTCGCAACCACCTCGAAGCCAACGAGCGCACCGAGGCCGCACGCCACGTCGGGCTTCTGGTGGAGCGCTCCGGTCTCACCGAGCCGGAGTTCGCGTCCCGCATCGGCGTGACCCGCGAGCAGTTGAGGGCCTACCTCGACGGCTCGGTCAGCCCGGTCGCCTCGCTGATGATCCGGATGCGCAGGCTCTCTGACCGGTTCGCCAAGATGCGCGCCAAGCAGCGGCCCCAGGACGCCACCGACGAGTCGGACGGCGGTTCGGCGTATGGGTGACGCCGAACTTCGGCGCATTCTGAGCGACGCCCAGACCGTGGCGGTGGTGGGCGCCTCGGACAACCCGGCCCGGCCCAGCAACGAGGTGCTCGGCTACCTCTCCAGGAACAGTCATTACCGGCTCTTTCCGGTGAACCCGAACATCACCGCCATCGGCGCCATGAAGGTCTGTCGCAGCCTGGCCGACCTACCGGTGGTTCCCGACATGGTTGATGTGTTCCGCCGCCACGATGACCTGCCGGGGGTGCTCGATGAGGCGCTGGCACTGCAACCCCGGCCGAAATACCTCTGGCTGCAACAGGGTCTGCGCCACGACGAGGTCGCCCGCACCGCGCGGGAGGCCGGCATGACGGTCGTCATGGACCGCTGCCTGAAGGTGGACTACGCGCGGCTGGTGGGTGCCTGATTCAACGAGTGTTGACCGGCGTGACATCGACCACTTTCCAACCGCCGTCGGCCTTGGCCAGTGCAACCCGCAGTGCCAGCACGGCGGTGCTGGGCTCCTCGCCCGGAGCGCTCTGGGTGCTGCGGACCAGAACCGCCACGCTGGCCGCCGACGGACCGAGGGCCTCCAGCCCGGCCGAGACGGTCTGCGCCTTGGCGGAGACGTTGCGTTTCGCCAGATCCGCTGTTGCCGAACCGAACTGGCCTTTGAACGCGTCCGCACTCTCCGGGACCATCAGCGCGGCGGCCCTGTCGATCGCCGACGTGGGATCCGACGGCGAGAACGTCGCCGTGGCCTCTGCCACCTCGCTGGCGAGGCGAGCCACCTCCGTGGTGTCTCGGGTGAAGGCGCGGTCGGGCACGGTCCAGGAGTAGTAGCCCACGACGGCGGCCGACGCCAATGTCACTGCAGCCAGGGCCGACACCGCGAAACGCAAGCCGGGAGCGTCGTCATCGGTGCCCATGGTCACCGAATCGCGCCGGTACCCGACGATATTGACAATCACGGCCTGAACCACGAGCAGGCACAGCACCGAACACGCCGAGACCCACCACAGCGGCCAGCCGAGCATGACTCCGATCATCAGCAGACCGGCGATGATCGCCGCCGGGGCGGCGACGTCGAACGCCAGGACCCGCAGCCGGTTCCTCATCGCACGGACTCCAGACGGGAGATCATCGGCTTCCCGTCGATCTCGGAGACTCCCAATCGCAGGTTCCATCGCACTGTGGTGGGTTTGTTGGCCGCGTTCTCACTCACCGAGGTGGCGACCACGAGCACGGTGTCGGTGCGCCCGGCCAACTCCGGCGCCAACTCCGGGGCGGGCTGCTGCCCCTGCTTTTCGCGGCGGTTGTCAAGTGCCTCGATCGACACCGACTCGACCTGCCCGCTGGTGGTCGACTGCAGCGTCCTGACCACATCGCGATACGGCGCGATGGAGGAGTCGAAGCCGGTGTTCAACTCACCCACCGTGCCGTCGCGCAACCGCTCGAGACTGGCCTCGACATTCTCGGTGTTCATGTTGATCAGGATCGTGGTCCAGTCCGCGGCCGCCGCCATGGCGCGCGCCTGGTGGCGGCGCTCGCCGTCGTCGCCGCGGTGGCCCGACCACAGCACGCCGATCAGGGCGACGGCGATGACGGCGACGACGCCCAGCGCAGCGGATGCGATCCCGAATCCGGAGATCGGCGGGGACGGCTCCGGCAGGGTCTCGGGGGAATCCTCGGACATGCTCGGCAGGCTACCGGGCGGCATAACGCGGGCCGTCAGTCAGCGGCAAAGCCCCAGTGGTAAGGATGGTGGCGTGACGGTAGACACTGCGCGCTCTGGTCTGGACCTCGCCCATCTCGACACCGCGGTGCGTCCGCAGGACGACTTGTTCGGCCACGTCAACGGCCGGTGGATCGCCGAGTACCCGATGCCGGCCGACCGGGCCACCGACGGCGCGTTCCGGGAACTGTACGACCGGGCCGAGGAGCATGTGCGGGAGTTGATCACCGAAGCCGCCGCGTCCACGGCGCCCGCGGGCACCGACGAACAGCGCATCGGCGACCTCTATGCGAGCTTCCTCGACGAGGACGGCGTACAGCGGCGTGGCCTGCAGCCACTGCACGACGAACTCGCCCTGATTGACGCCGCGGTGACCCCCGAAGCGCTGGCCGCGGTCGTCGGCGGGCTGCAGCGCGCCGGTGTCGGCGGCGGTGTCGGTCTCTATGTCGACACCGACTCGAAGGATTCCTCGCGCTATCTGGTTCATCTGAGCCAGTCCGGGTTAGGCCTGCCCGACGAGTCCTACTACCGAGACGACGCGCACGCGGCGATCCTCGGCGCCTATCCGGGTCATATCGCGCGGATGTTCGCGCACGTCTTCGGCGGGTCGGCGGACCAGTACGCGCAGCGGGCAGGCCGGATCGTCGCCCTGGAGACCGCTCTGGCCGGTGCGCACTGGGATGTGGTGCGCCGCCGCGATGCGGATCTGACCTACAACCTGCGAACGTTCGCCGATCTGGCCGATGCAGCCCCCGGGTTCGACTGGGCGGGATGGATTGGCGCGCTTGGCGGGTCGCGCGAGTCATTCGCGGAAGTCTTCGCGGAAGTCATTGTGCGCCAGCCGGATTACCTGACCGCTTTCGCCGGGCTATGGTCAGGATCGGGTGCCCGGGAATTCACCGACTGGCAGGACTGGACGCGCTGGCGGCTGATCCACGCCCGCGCGGCGGTGCTGACCGCGGCCGTGGTGGAGGAGGACTTCGACTTCTACGGCCGAACGCTGAGCGGCACCGAGCAGATCCGCGAGCGCTGGAAGCGCGCCGTGGCGTTGGTGGAGTCGCTGATGGGCGACGCCGTCGGCCGGCTATATGTCGCCCGGCACTTCCCGCCGGAGGCCAAGGCCCGAATGGATGAGCTGGTGGCCAACCTCCGCGAGGCATACCGGGTCAGCATCAGCGATCTGGAGTGGATGACGCCCGAGACGCGCGGGCGCGCCCTGGCCAAGCTGGACAAGTTCGTCGCAAAGATCGGCTACCCGAAGAAGTGGCGCGATTACTCCGCCCTGGTCATCGACCGGGACGACCTCTACGGCAACGTGGTGCGCGGCGCGATCGTGGCATCGATGCGCGAACTGGGCAAACTCGGCGGCCCGGTGGATCGCGACGAATGGTTCATGACGCCGCAGACCGTGAACGCCTACTACAACCCGGGGATGAACGAGATCGTCTTCCCAGCCGCCATCCTGCAGCCGCCGTTCTTCGACGCCGGCGCCGACGACGCCGCCAACTACGGCGGTATCGGGGCGGTGATCGGTCACGAGATCGGTCACGGCTTCGACGATCAGGGATCGAAGTACGACGGCGACGGGCATCTGGTCGACTGGTGGACCGACGCCGACCGGGCCGAGTTCACCGCGCGCACCGCCAAACTCATCGAGCAGTACGACGCCTACGTGCCCCGCGATCTGGCCGGCCGCGATGATCCTCCGCACGTGCACGGTGCCTTCACCGTCGGCGAGAACATCGGTGATCTGGGCGGGCTGTCCATAGCGTTGCTGGCCTACCAGCTGTCACTGGATGGCGAACCGGCACCGGTGATCGACGGCCTGACCGGGGTGCAGCGGGTCATCTTCGGCTGGGCCCAGGTCTGGCGCACCAAGTCCCGGACCGCCGAGGCGGTGCGGCGCCTCGCGGTCGATCCGCACTCGCCCCCGGAGTTCCGGTGCAACGGCGTGGTGCGCAACATCGACGAGTTCTACGACGCATTCGGCGTCGGCGAGGATGACGCGCTATACCTCGAGCCGCAGCGGCGGGTGAAAATCTGGCGCTGAGGAGTCAGTACAGCTGCCACTGCCAGTCGTCGGCACCGTCGGGTGTCGTGTACAGCCCGCCGAGGGAGTTCTTCACCACGATCGGGTCTCCGCTGCCGAAGTTGTCGTAGAACCACTTGGCATTGGCCGGCGACAGGTTGATGCAGCCGTGGCTGACGTTGCGCTTGCCCTGATCGGCTACCGACCACGGGGCGCCGTGCACGAACCCGCCGCTGTTGTCGATCCGCACGGCCCACTGCACCTTGATCTTGTAACCGTTCGGCGAATTCACCGGCACACCGTAGGTGGACGAGTCCATGACGATGTCGGGGAACTTCTCCAGCACGTAGTAGGTGCCGTTCTTGGTTTCGTGCTTGCCGTCGTTCATTCCCATTGAGACCGGGAAGGTCTTCTCCACGACCCCGTTGCGGGTGACGGTCATCTGGTGCGTCTTGTCGTCGATCGTCGCAACCAGCGATTCACCGACCCGGAAGCTTGACCGGGCACCGCTGGCGTCGATGGTGACCGTCGTGCGGGCCGGCCAGAACTTGTAGGGGCGCCAGCGGACCTGCGTGTCGGTGGTCCAGTAGAACGCGCCGGGCACCGGCGGGTTCGACGAGATGTGGATCGACTGCTCGGCCAGCGGCCGGTTGGCGATGGGCCGCTGGAAGTTGATGATGATCGGCTTGGCGACGCCGACCATGGCCCCGTTGACCGGGTTGAAGGCCGGCGGTGCGAACACCGGATCACCGGTGAACGGCGTGGCGTTCTGACCCTTGGCGGCACCCATGGCCACCGGCGGAGCGGCCACGGGAGGCGGCGGGGGCGGCGGGACGTCCCCGGGC
>VEQU01000007.1 GCA_018883075.1 Mycobacterium sp. | reverse complement strand
GAAACCCGCCGCTACGCCTATCAGACCCGCTGCGGCGGTGACGCTCTGCTGGTGGCGCTGAATCTGGACGGCACCCCGATGCCGCTCGCGGTAGAGCAGCTCACCGGGCGTCCGGCGGAGGTGATCGCCGGAACCGCGGCACCACCGCAGGAGGTGATCGGCGCGACCGTCGTCGCGCCGAACGGCTGGTTAGTACTCAAGCCGCACTGAGCTGGTGCTCAAGCCGCACTCAGCATGGCCGTCGTGCGTGGGTCGGGCTCACCGCCGTAGAACCTGTCGAGCACGGCCTGGAAGTCCGCCCGGGCCGCGGGGAGCTCATCGGCCGCCGCGACGAACAGCGTCATCGACGAGCGGATCTTCAGCGCGTCGATGTCGCCGACCATCCCCCGGATCGGCCCCTGCGCCGGCGTGCCGGCCAGCCCCCGGGCACATTCGCGAAGCCGTGGCCCCAGCTGCGGGTGTTGTAGGTAGGCCGTCGCCTCGGCGAGCGATCCGATGCCGAAACGGGTGGCGTACTCGGTGGTTCCGAGGCCCCTGAGCTGCGGGAAGATGAACCAGATCCAATGCCCCCTCTTCCGGCCGCACCGGATCTCGTCGAGCACCTCCGGGTACGAGCACAGCTCGCTCTGGGCCGCGACGAATCGCTGCAGATCATGAGGGTCGGCCATTGACGACAAGTTACCCTCGCTGCTGTCAACGAAAGGGAACCCGATGCCGGCTCCGCCCGAGACCGCCGACGACGCGAACCCACCGCAGAGCCGGTCGGTGCTCGCCGAGCGGCTCCGCCGTCGCCGGGCCAAGCGCAGCCTCCTGGAGCGGGTGAGCATCCAGTCGAAGCTGTTGCTCATGCTGCTGACGATGAGTGTGCTCGCCACCGCCATCGTCGGGGCCATCGGTTTCAGCTCAGGACGCTCATCGCTGCGCGAGTCGGTTTTCGAGCGCCTGACCGGAATCCGGGAATCCCAGACCCGGGTCTTGGAGCTGGGCCTCGCCGACCTCAACTCCTCCCTGGTGATCTTCTCCCGCGGTGAGACCGTCGCCGGCGCCCTGGGAGCGTTCAGCACCGCCTTCGACCAACTCGGCACCGAGACGATCGACCCCGGGCAGAGCAGGGCGCTCACCGACTACTACAACACCCGGTTCCGTGGAGCGGACGACGGCCGACTCGACATCGGCGCACTGATCCCGACCTCCGTCGCCGCCCGGTACCTCCAGTCGCGATATACCGTCCCGTTCGCCGATCGGGACAAAGCGGTCCGCGTCGACGACGCGCGCGACGGCAGCCCCTGGTCGGCCGCGAACGCCCGCTACAACCAGTACTTTCGCGAGATCGTCACCCGCATGGGGTTCCGCGACGCGTACCTGATCAACGCCCGCGGTGATGTGGTGTACAGCGCCTACAAAGGCGTCGAACTCGGAACCAATGTGCTGACCGGACCGTATCGCGGCGAGGGGAAGCTGCCGGACGCGTTCCGCAAGGCCATGGCGTCCAACGACATCGACTACGTCGACACCACCGACTTCGCCGATTATCTGCCCGCAGGCCAGCCGACGGCATGGATGCTGGTGCCGATCGGGCCGCCCGGCCGTGCCGCCGGTGTCATGGCGGTCGAGTACCCGGCATCCATCCTCACCAACCTGATGACGGCCAACCGGCGTTGGGAGCAGGCCGGTATGGGCAGTACCGGCGAGTCCTTCGTGATCGGCAGCGACGACCTCATGCGGTCGGACTCACGACTGTTCCTCGAAGACCAGGACGCCTACCGGCGCGACGTGATCGACGCGGGTACCACACCGGAAGTCGCCGACAAGGCGATCAAGCAGGGCACCACCGTGCTGGTGCAGCCGGTCGGCACCAAAGCCACCGAGGCTGCACAGCGCGGCGAGACCGGAACGTTGATCGCCACCGACTATCTCGGAAATCGCGCCCTGCAGGCCTATGGACCGCTGAATCTCAAGGACCTCGACTGGGTGCTGGTTGCCTCGATCGACTCCGACGAGGCGTTCGCGCCGGAACGAAATTTCGCCCACCGCCTGGTCCGCTCCACCGCGGCCATCATCTTCGCGGCCGTCATCGCCGCGATGCTGTGGGCCCGGTTCTTCGTGCGGCCGATCAGACGGCTCGAGAAGGGCGCCGAGCAGATCAGCACCGGAAACTACGACGTCACGCTGCCGGTGGACTCCCGCGACGAGTTCGGCGATCTCACTGTCACGTTCAACGAGATGAGCCGCAATCTCTCGATCAAGGATCAACTGCTCACCGAACAGCGCAAGGAGAATGAGCGGCTCCTGCTGTCGCTGATGCCCGAGTCAGTGGTCGAACGCTACCGCGACGGCGAGGAGGCGATCGCCGAGGAGCATCAGGATGTCACGGTCATCTTCGCCGATCTCATCGGACTCGACGAGCTGACCAAGGACCTCGGCCCAGAGGAGTCGCTGGAGATCATCAACAAACTGGCGCGGCAGTTCGACGCCGCGGCGGAAAACCACGGCGTCGAGCGCGTGCGCAACACCCATAACGGCTACCTGGCCAGTTGCGGGCTTACGGTGCCACGCCTCGACAACATCCACCGCACCGTCGACTTCGCCCTCGAAATCCAGAAGATCGTCGACCGGCTCAACGCGGAGACGGGGCACGAGCTTGCACTGCGCGCGGGTATCGACACCGGAACGGTCACCAGCGGCCTGGTCGGCCGGGCCGGCCTGGTGTACGACCTGTGGGGCGGGGCGGTCCACCTGGCCTCGGCGATGCGGCGCGGTCCGGCCCAGCCAGGCATCTATGTCACCGAGGAGGTCTACGAGGCCACCCGGGACACGCGCAACTACACGCAGGCCGGAACCGTCACCGTCGGCGACCGCGAGGAGCCCGCTTGGCGGCTGTCGGAGGAACGCACATGAGCGTCTTCTCGGCACCCTGGTTCTACTGGTCGGTGATCGTCGCGGTGGGCCTGCCGATCGTCGTGGTGGTCCTCACCGAACTGCAGCATGCGCTGGCGCGACGCGCGAGTGTGCTGGCCCGGCCGGTGGCCCTGCTGCGCACTTTCATCGTTCCACTGGGTGCGTTCCTACTGCTGCTCGTCCACACCACCGATATCTCCGTGGACGCCACCGGTGTGCGGATCGTGTCGACCGTGCTCGGCTTCTTCGTCCTGGTGATGGCACTGTCGGGCGTCAACGCCACCGTGTTCGCCTCGGCGCCATCGGGAAGCTGGCGCAGTCGGCTGCCGACGATCTTCATCGACGTAGCGCGGTTCGTGATCATCGCGGTGGGACTGGCGATCATCCTGGCCTACGTCTGGGGTGCCAACGTCGGCGGACTGTTCACCGCGCTCGGCGTCAGTTCGATCGTGTTGGGCCTGACACTGCAGAACTCGGTGGGCCAGATCATCTCTGGCCTGCTGCTGCTGTTCGAGCAGCCGTTCCAGATCGGCGACTGGGTAGACACCACGTCGGCACGCGGCCGCGTGGTCGAGGTGAACTGGCGTGCGACCCACATCAACACCGGCAGCGGCACGGAGATCATCCCGAACTCTGTTCTGGCCGGCCAGGCGTTCGCCAACCTCAGCCGCCCGCCCGGCGGTCACACCATCACCGTGAGCGCCAAGTTCGCCGGGTCTGACCCCCCCGACGAGGTGTGCGCACTGCTCATCGACGTCGCCGACGATCTGCCACAGTTGCACTCTGAGGGGCGTCCGATCGCCACTGCGACCTCCAGCACCGAGTACACCGTCACCATCCCGATGCGCTCCCCCGCCGACGACGTCGCTGCACGATCGACGTTCCAGCGCTGGCTCTGGTACGCATCCCGACGGGCCGGCCTGTCGCTCGACGGCATCGAGGACCATTTCTCGTCGCCGGAACGGCGACTCAAGGCGCTGCGCACCATCGCACCCGTATTGCGTATCAGCGGCACCGATATGGAGGAGCTGCTGCCCCACGTGCGGGTGGTCCGCTACGGCACCGAGGAAGCGATGCAGAAGAGCGGCGATGTGCCAGCCGCAATGTCGTTCATCGTCAAGGGCCGTGTTCGGCTTGTCGTAGCCGGCGAGGACGGCGCCGTCGTTCCGATCGGCACCATGCATCAAGGGGACTTCATCGGCCAGACGGCGCTGACCCGCGAGCCCGTCGTGGGCAGCGCCTACGCGATCGGTGAGGTGACAGCGATCGAGATAGAGCGGGACGCCGTGGAGCAGTTGGCTTTTCGCAAACCGGAGCTACTACAGGATTTGAGTCATGCGATCGACGAGCGGCGTGAGCGCGCTCGCGAGGCGGTGGCCAACCGTACTGGCAAAGTGACCGCGGCCAACCCGGAACCTTCCTGACCACATCACAGCAAGGTCACGGCCGGCGCGTCCCGCTCGTGTGACCCGATCGTTGCCCAACTGCGACTTGGCACACCGTATCGGGTACCTGCCGCCACCAACATGCGGTGCTTGACTACCGACGCACAGCAATTGACCGCTGAGCGGAATGTGTTCGAAAGGTGATGGGAGTCTTCATGAAAATCGTCGAGAAGTTCCGAGGTACGTGGTTACGCAAGGCGACGGCGGCCATCGCCGCTGCGCTTGCCCTGCCCGGCCTGATCGGAGTCGTCGGTGGCTCAGCGACAGCGTCTGCGTTCTCGCGGCCCGGACTGCCGGTGCTCTACCTGGATGTGCCGTCGCCGTCGATGGCCCGCAACATCCGAATCCAGTTCCAGCACGGCGGCCCGCATGCCGTGTTCCTGATGGACGGCCTGCGTGCGCAGGACGACTACAGCGGTTGGGATATCAACACCCCGGCCTTCGAGTGGTTCCTCAACTCCGGCCTGTCGGCGGTCATGCCGGTGGGCGGGCAGTCCAGCTTCTACACCGACTGGTACCAGCCGTCACAGGGCAACGGTCAGAACTACACCTATAAGTGGGAAACGTTCATGACTCAGGAACTGCCGGCCTACCTTCAGGCCAACCACGGGATCGACCCCAACGGCAATGCCGTCGTAGGTATCTCGATGGCAGGCAGCTCGGCACTGACCTACTCGATCTACTATCCGCAGAAGTACACCTACGCCGCGTCGCTGTCGGGCTTCCTCAACCCGTCCGAGGGCTGGTGGCCGATGCTGATCGGGCTGGCGATGAACGACGCCGGCGGCTTCAACGCGCAGAGCATGTGGGGGCCGTCCTCGGATCCGGCCTGGCGGCGCAACGATCCGATGGTCAACATCAACCAGCTCGTTGCCAACAACACCCGTATCTGGATCTACTGCGGCACCGGCACCCCGTCGGAGCTCGACACGTCCGGTGGCGGTGGCAACCTGATGGCCGCGCAGTTCCTGGAGGGCTTCACCTTGCGCACCAACAAGACCTTCATGGACAACTACCTGGCCGCCGGCGGGAAGAACGGTGTGTTCAACTTCCCGGCCAACGGCACCCACAGCTGGGGTTACTGGGGTAACCAGCTGCAGCAGATGATCCCCGATATGCAACGGGTTCTCGGCGCTACCCCATCCGGCGCCTGAGTATCCGCTAACCAGCAGGCCTGTCACCTCACCTGGTGGCAGGCCTGCTGCGTTGGGTACCCGTATGCTTCGGGCCCAAGCCCGGTCAGGCCAGGACAGCCCGCCCATCGGCGCTCACCCGGACCGCAGCGCCGGCGATGTCAACCCCCACCGTGGCGGCCGCCGCGCCCGGGTCCTCGATCAGCGCAAGCGTCCTGCCGCCGTCGGGCGTCCGGACCGCCACGAAGGCTTTCTCGGCCTTGCCGTCCCGGTCGAACGGAACCGTCCAGGATTCGACCGATCCGACACCCTCCCACTCCACATGGGCCGTGCGCGTCGGCTCGCGGTCGACCTCATCCTGAACGTCCTCCCACCGGAACGGCCCGGCCGGTGGAGTGGTGCTGTACACCCCGAAGCTGTGCTTGGTCAGATACCCGCCGTTGGCGCTGACCAGACCGCGGGTACCGGGGCTGCTGCGCAGCACCTCGGTCATCGTGGCGATGGAGTGCATGACGTAGTTGTTCCACGGGCCGCCGGCGAAGGTCAGCCCGCCGGTGACGGTGAGCCGGCGATCTGTGCCCAGTCCCAGCTCGCGGGCCGCGACCTCAACGGCGGATGGGAAGCACGAGTACAGGTCGACGTGGTCGAGATCGTCGACGCCCAGGCCCGCCAGTTCCAGCGTCCGCCGGCCTCCGATACGGATGGCCGGCGAGCGGTGCAGCTCATCGCGTTCGGCCACGGCGTAGGTGTCGTGCGAGTCCGCGCCGGCATGCGGGAACACCCAGGTGTCCGACGGGATCTGCAGGTACTGCGCCTTCTCGACGGAGCACAGCACCACGGCGGCGGCCTGATCCACCATGTTGTTCGAGTTCATCAGCTTCGGGTACGGCCAGCTGATCATCCGGTTGCCGGCGGACGGCTGCGCGATCTCATCTGCACAGACCGCGTCGCGGACCCAGGCGTGCGGGTTGGCCGCCGCGACCGCACTGAAACCGGCCCACAACTCGCCGATACGGCGCTGGTGATCGTCCAGTGACTCTCCGGCGGCGATCCGCAGTGCCTGCTCGAAGAGCGGATAGACGAACGACGGGCGGTCGAGCCCGATGCGGTCCTCGGCCGGACCAGCCATCGGCACGTCGGCCCCCGCGCCCGGCGGGACGGGGACCGAATCCTCCTGTTTGGTCCAGTCCGGCCGGATCCCCCTGGCGCGCAGTCGCATCCGCGTCCGCCAGGTCTCACCGCCCGCCAGCAGGACCAGATCGGCACGGCCCGCGGCGATGTCCAGACAGGTCTGGTTGATCAGCGACTGCGGAGTGTTTCCGCCGATACCGGTGTACTGCGTCGCGGCCTCGGGCGCTCCGATGCGCATGCCGAGAAGCCGTCCCGGATCCCGGTAGCGCCAGGACAGGAGATTGACCACCCGGATGGAGTCGACCGCTTCGAGCACTCGCGGGTCCGCCGCCTCACGTGCGGCCGAGGCCATCAGGTCGACCGGTTCGGTGTCGGGACTCTCGTCGCGTTGATTGACCTGCCCGACCCCGATGATGATCGGCGTTCTGGGGTCAAGGTCCATCGACACTCCCTCCTCGTGGCGCGTGCCAACCTAGCATCGCGGAATCCGGAGAGACCGCTACGACGGATCGCCCACCCGGTAGATGGACTTGAGGCTGAAGAACTCCTCGAGCCCCTCGGGTCCGAGCTCTCGGCCGATCCCGCTGGCCTTGACTCCTCCGAACGGCGCGTTCACGTCGAGTTGGTAGTCGTTGACCCCGACGGTTCCGGTCCGGATCTCCCGCGCGACCTCGGTGGCCCGCTCGGTGTCGGTGGACCACACCGTTCCAGCCAGGCCGAACTCGCTGTCATTAGCCAACTCGATCGCCTGCCGGTCGCTGTCGTAGGGAATGACGGCGAGTACCGGGCCGAAGATCTCCTCCTGGGCGATGCGGTCGGAGTTGTCGACGTCGGCGAAGACGGTGGGCGCGACGAACCAGCCGCGGCTGTGGCCCCTGGGGATACCGCCGCCAGCGACCAGGCGCGCGCCGCTGCTCTTGCCGGCCTCGATGTAGCCGAGGACCCGATCGCGCTGCCGAGCGCTGACCACCGGGCCGATATCGGTGGCGGTGTCCAGCGGATCGCCCACGGTCATCGAGTTGACCAGTCCGGCGAGCGCATCGACGACCTCCTCGTAGCGCGCCCGCGGTGCGAGGATCCGTGACCCGAGGAAGCAGGTCTGGCCGTTGTTGACGAAAGAGACGTTGCGCAGTCCCCGCATGGTGGCTTTCAGATCGGCGTCGTCGAGGATGATCGCCGCCGATTTACCGCCGAGTTCCAGAGTCACCGGACGCAGCAGCCGGCCGCACACCTCCCCGATGATCCGCCCGACGGCTGTCGACCCGGTGAAACTCACCTTGTCCACACCGGGGTGGGACACCAGGTGAGAACCGGCCTCCACGCCCCCGGGCACCACGTTGAGCACCCCGGCGGGCATTCCCGCCTCTCGGGCGGCCTCGGCGAAAACCATTGCATCCAAGGCGGTCTCCGGTGACGCCTTAAGAACGACGGTGCATCCGGCGGCCAGGGCAGGTGCCAGTTTGAAGGCCGCCAGGGCCTGCGGATAGTT
This sequence comes from Mycobacterium sp., assembly GCA_018883075.1. Taxonomy (GTDB): domain Bacteria; phylum Actinomycetota; class Actinomycetes; order Mycobacteriales; family Mycobacteriaceae; genus Mycobacterium. The sequence continues at coordinate 49,137 of VEQU01000007.1, read as the reverse complement.
CCAGGGAACGATGGCGGCTACCACGCCGACGGGTTCCCGGCGGACGATGGTGTGCCCTGTGGCGCTCGGCCGGATCTCCTCGATCGGTGTCTCGGTGATCAGCTTCGCGTAGTAGCCCAGCAGAGCCGCCGGGAACAGGCCGTTCGCGGCGCCGGACAGCGACATCGGCATACCGTTCTCCCGGGTAACCAGTTCGCTGGTGCTGGCGGCGCGTTGGTGCAGCGCCCCGGCGAAAGCCTTGAGGACCGCGGCGCGGTGATCCGGGGACGCACCGCGCCACTCCGGCAGGGCTGCGCGCGCGGCGGCCACCGCGGCGTCGATATCGGCCTTTGTCGCACTGGCGCCGTCGCCGAGAAGTTCCCCGGTAGCCGCCTCCAGGACCGGTTCTGCCTTGTCGGCCGCGCGGAACTGTCCGTCGATGAACAACTGCGGGGTGGTGGTGGTGGTCGATCTGGTTGTGGTCACTGCGTAATTTCCTCACTGGCGTTGGCGAACAGGACACCGTCGGCGATAAGGCGTTCGGTGTCGGCCTCGTCGAGGCCGATGACATCGCGGCAGACGATCCGCGTGTCCGCGCCGGGCAGCGGGGCCGGTCGCTGCGGGGCGGGCAGGATGTTGCGGAACCGGGCCGGGCCGGCCTCGCTCGGCAGCGCCACCTCGAAACACGGGTGCGACATATCTGTCAGAACTTGACGCGCCAGCAGGTGCGGATCGTGCAGCACGTCGTCGGCGCGTTGCATGGGCCCGGCCGGCACTCCGGCCGCCTGCAGGATCTCGGCGGCCTGCATCGGGGTGCGGTGGGTCACCCACAGCCGAGCAGCCGCCACGAGGTCGCCGTCGTCGGCTCCGTTCACGCTGCCGCCCGTCACGGCCGACAGCGCTGTGCGGTCCCGGTCATCGCGCAGGGACACCACGCACCATTCGTCATCGCCGGCGCAGGGCAGCACAAGATGTCTCGTCGGATCCTCGATCACCTCGGCGCGGCCGGCCTGCGCCGCCAGGACGACGTATCGGGTGGCGAGTTGATTCACCCCCGTCTCGGCCTGCGAGACGTGGATGCGCGCGCCGACGCCCACCCGCTTGCGGCGGATCAGTGCGGCCAGTGCGCCGATCGCGCTGATGCGTCCGACGACATGGTCGGGAAACACCGTCGTGGCGTCATAGAACGGGTGCCGTCCGCCGGTGTCCTGCTGGTCCGGCGCGGTCCACAAGCTGGTCACACCGGTCGTGGCCCGTACCAGGGGCCCGTATCCCATCCGGGTGCTCCACGGTCCGGTGTCGCCGAAAGCGCTGGACTCGGCGAGCACCAGAGCAGGATTGATCTGCCGCAACCGTTCGTAGGGAAAGCCGAGGGAGCCGAGTGTTCCCGGCTTGAAGTTGGCGAACACCGTATCGGCCGAGGCCACCAGACGTTCGAAGATCCGGGTTCCCTCGGCGCTTCGCAGTTCCAGTCCTAGCGCCAGGTTGTTGCGGTGCGCGCGGGCGAAGGCCTCGCTGATCGCCTGCCCCTCCCGCTTCTGCCGCAAACCGTCCGGGTAGGCACTGCTCTCCACTTTGATCACGTCGGCGCCGAGATCGGCGAACAGCCGGCTGAGCTCGCCGCCGGCCACGATGATGCCGAGGTCGACCACCCGGATGCCGTCGAGCGGACGTCCCCCGGCACCCCCGCTGGGGGCGGGTGCGAACTGCGGGCGCAGCCACCGCGCGTCGTCGGCGCCCGGGGCGGGCGCGGGGGTCCGGAATCCGGCCCGCTCACCGTCGACGACCCAGTACCCCACCGGGACACTCGCTGTGACACCGGGCGAAAGCTCGACGTCGGTCAGCGCGCCCACCGCGTCGAAGTGCTCGGACTCCAGCGCGGCCGAGGGTGTCATGACCGCGGCGATCGGAACACCGTGCTCCTGCCCATCGGTGACGAGTTGCTCCATGGTCTGATCGGCGAACAACGCGGCCATCAGGCGGGAGAGTTCGTCGAATGCCTGCACTCGTGCCGCGATGCTGTCAAAGCGAGGGTCGGCGAACTGCTCGGGCTCTCCGAGCCACGCCCGCATTCCGTGCCACTGCCGAGGAGACAGCACACAGATCCGCACATAACCGTCGCGGCAGGCGAAGATCGGATACAAATCCTGGTTCTTCGGCCGCCCCCGCCATCGCTCCCCACGCACCCGCGCCGTCGCCGCCTGTCCCTGGGTGCCGAACGGCGGATCGAGGGCAAGCACCACGGCGTCGAACCGGGCGAAGTCGATGTAATCACCGACACCGCTGCGCAACCGGTTGTAGTAGGCGGCCAGTAGCGCCCATACGGCCTGAGCCGCAGCCGTGGCCGAGGCGATACCGTCCGGCGGCAATACGGGTGTGCCGACCGTCGGACCGGAACGCGACAGTGCGGTGGACATGGCGAACAGCACCGGGTCGGTGGCCTGCCAGCAGGCTCGCGGGCCGGTGGTCCCGAAGTCGGTCACCGACATGGCGACCAGGTGGCCGAACCGGTCGGCCAGTTCCTCGGCGGACGTTCCGTAGGCGCGCGCGCATCCGCCGCCCTCGACGCCGCCGCCCTCGACGATGATGTCGGCCTCGCCCGCCAGCTCGATCAGCCGGCGCCGGTCACGCTCGCTGGCCGGATCGAGCGTGGCCGAGCGCTTGTTGGCGTTGTTCAGCGCGAACGGGATCCCGGCTCCGCCAACGGACGGAAGCTCCGAGCGCGCGGGGCTGCCCCCCGGGGGCTCGATCTTGAGGACGTCTGCACCGAGGTCGGCCAGCATCCGGGTGACGGCATCGCTGTGCGCGTCGCAGAGGTCGAGCACCCGAAGCGAAGCAAGCAGGGGCTGGTTGGAGGCCAAGGCCCGCCTTTCCGTCGTGTCCGGCTAAACCCTAATGATGCGCTGTCCGGCGTGGCCGCTTCCACCAGGCCGTTCAAGGCGGGAAACCGCAGCTCAACCAGTATCTGCGCGGCCGACGGGCCGGGGCCCCGACCGGGCCGCCGGTATCATGGTCTAAATGTCCGATCACGCGCTGGCCACGCCGCACCATCCGGCCCTGGCGCAACTGGCCGCCCTGCACCGTTTCCGGGTGTATCTCGACGTCGCCGTGGTGGTCGTGATCCTGGCCATCACCAATGTGATCGCCCACTTCACCACGCCTGTGGCGAGCATCGCCATGGTTCCCGCTGCCGCGATCGGTCTGGTGCTGCTGGTTCGCGCGCGCGGGCTGGGCTGGGCCGAACTCGGTCTGGGTCGCGAGCACTGGCGGACCGGCGCCGGGTACGCCCTCGCCGCGGTGGGTCTGGTACTGACCGTGATCGCGGTCGGCGCACTGCTGCCGTGGACCCGGCCGATGTTCCTCAACGACCGCTACGCCACGGTGTCCAGCGCGCTGGTCGCCTCGATGGTCATCATCCCGCTGCAGACGGTCATCCCCGAGGAACTCGCGTTCCGCGGCGTTCTGCACGGGGCCCTGGACCGGGCCTGGGGCTTTCGCGGCGTGGCGGCTGCCGGATCGCTTCTCTTCGGTCTGTGGCATATCGCCTCCTCCTTCGGCCTGACGAGCGGGAACGTCGGCTTCACCCGCGTATTCGGCGGCGGTGTGGCGGGAATGCTGGCGGGGATCGTGCTGGCGGTGCTGGCCACCGCGGCCGCCGGCTTCGTGTTCACCTGGCTTCGTCGGCGCAGCGGCAGCCTGATCGCTCCGATCGCTCTGCACTGGTCGCTCAACGGCATGGGCGCACTGGCGGCTGCCCTGGTGTGGCAGCTGTCCTGACACCCGCCTAGGGCAGCAGGACGGCCGCCCCCGTAATACGTCCCGCCGCGAGATCGTTCAGCGCGCGATCAGCCCCGCCCAGCGGGTAGGGCACCGCCGTGACCTCGACGCGGTGGCCGGCGGCGAAGGCCAGGAATTCCCGGGCATCTCCGCGCGTGTTCGACGTCACCGAGCGGATCTGCCGTTCATAGAACAGGTGGCGCTGGTAATTCAGCGCCGGGATGTCACTGAGGTGAATACCCGCGATGGCCAATGTGCCTCCGCGATCAAGTGCCTCGCAGGCCGGCAAGACCAGATCCCCCACGGGAGCGAACAGAATCGCGGCGTCCAAGTCGACCGGCGGTGGGTCCGCAGCGCCCTGCACCGATGCGACGCCGAGGGCCAGTGCCAGCTCGCGGGCCGCGGCTCCGCGGGTCATCACATGCACCTCGGCGCCACGGGCCAGCGCGACCTGCGCGGTGATGTGCGCGCTGCCGCCGAAGCCGTAGATGCCGAGCCGTCCACCCGCGGGCAGGTCGGCCCGCATCAGCGAGCGATAGCCGATGATGCCGGCGCACAGCAGCGGCGCCAGCTCGTCGTCGCTGTATCCATCGGGTAGTCGTAGAGCGAATTCCGCAGGGACAGTGGCGTATTCGGCATATCCGCCATCGGCGTCCCAGCCCGTGTACCGGGATCCGGTACACAGGTTCTCGTCGCCGCGCCGGCAGTAGCCGCACCGTCCGCAGGTGTGGCGCAGCCACGCGATGCCCACCCGGTCACCCGCCGTGAAGCCGGAGGCTCCCTCGCCGAGCGCCACGACCTCACCCACCACCTCATGCCCAGGTGTGACGTGCGGGCGGTGAACCGGCAGATCACCTTCGGCGACGTGCAGATCGGTGCGGCAGACACCGCAGGCCCGAACGGCGAGCAGGAGTTCACCGGCGGCGGGCTGCGGAACGGCGGCCGAGCGATCCAACTCCAGTGGCCCACGGGTGATCGGGCCGGGATCGCGCACCCGCCAGGCGTGCATCGCCGGCGGCCCGGTCATCTCTTCACGTTGGGAGCGCGCACCTTCCCGACGACCCACAGCAAGATCACCGACCCGAGGACGGCGGTGAAGAGGGTGAACCACCAGCCGCCGCCGGCGGTGTCGACGATGAAACTGAGCAGGAAACCGCCGATGAGCGCTCCGACGACGCCGATGACGATATCCATGAACAGACCGGATCCGGAGCCCTTGACGATCTTGCCGGCCAGCCAGCCGGCGATGGCGCCGATGATGATGTAACCGATCCACCCCACGCTGGTGGTGGTGGTCGAACGGGCCAGTAAATCGGTGGCAGCGATGATGTCCATGACGGACCTCCTTAAGTCAGCGGCCGCGTATGTCGAAGCCGTGTCCTAAGTAGGTATAGCGCGCACCGGTAACGATCAGCGTGCCGAAACGGCCACGGTACGGGCGTCAGCCCGCGGGCATCATCTCCGGAACCGGCGTCTCGACCGGGACCGGCACACCCACCCGGTTGCCCGGTTCGGGCGGCGCGGCCGGCGCGTTCGGGTCCGGGGCAGGTGGCGCCGGTGGCGGCGGCGGGGTGTAGGGCCGGATCGACTGGGCGAGGATCGTCGCCGCGTTCGTGTCGATCGGATCCTTCGCCGTTCCCAGCCAGACGACGAACCAGCGGTTACTCGGCTGGTTGCGCTGCGCGGCCGCCGAACCGACGACGCCGGCCCAGATCTGGCCGTTGGGCTTGTTGGTGTCGGTGAACTTCACGTCGTAGGACGCGGCGGCACCGGGCAGATCGCCGGCCTGGATCGGCGTGGCCTGCTGATTGATCCGGGTTCCCGGGAACGGCATGAAGAACTCGCCCATGTCGGAAGCCAGGCGCACCGCGGCCTTGCCGTTGTCCGGTTCGGCGCCGGCGAAGAGCTTGAGGTCAAGTCGCCCGATCAGAATGCTGGTGTCGCTGGCGGTGGGCGCGGGCTGCCCGGGGATGGGCGCCGGGCCGGTCTGCTTGAGCAGCAATGCCTGGCCGTAGCTCAGCCGTGACGCGTCTGCCACCTCCCAACCGGCGGGCACGATGTAGCTGAAGCCGCCGGCCGCGTTGGTCACACGGCCCAATTCGTTCTCCGGAGCCGGTGGCGGCGGCGCCGGCGCATTGGGGTCAACCGGCGCACCGGGTGCCGGGGGCGGAGGCGGCGCGTTCGGATCGGCGGGCGGGGGAACGGGCGCGTTCGGGTCGACCGGCGCACCCGGCGGCGGGGGAACGGGCGCGTTCGGGTCAGCCGGCGGCGGAGGCACCGGACTCGGCGCGACGTTGGGGTCCGCCGGCGCCGCCGGAGCCGGCGGCGGGGCCGGGGTGGTGGTCGGTGGCACCGGGTCCGCCACTGCCGGATTGGGCAGGGCGATCGCGACGGCGCTGGCGCCGGCCACCGCGGTGACGGCGAGTGCCGTCCACAGTCCCGGGCGTCGGGAAGTCGGGTCCGGCTGTGTCATGGCGACGAACCTAGGCGTGTTACAGCCGTGACGCAAGTGTCGCGGTCGGCCGTGTCCCGGCCCCCGGATACAGCCTCACAGCCTGGGTCTTGACCGAGAACCACACCTGATCGCCGGCCGCCAGCCGCAGATCGGCCACGGCCTCCGCGGTGACATCCGCCGCCAGCCCGATTGAGGTCCCCGGGTCAGCGGCCAGCCGGATGCGAAACGCCGTTCCCGTCGCCTCGACCGCAGCGACGAGCCCCTGCACGACATTTCGCGGGCTGCCCTCCGGCCGCCCCCGGTGCACCGCGACGGCAGCCGGCGAGAACACGGCCACGGCGCCCTGCCCTGCGGTCAGGGGTTCGGCGGCCATACCGTGCCAGTCCCTTCCCCCGCCGCTGCGCAGCACAGCCACTCCGTGCGGTACGCCGGGGACCACCACGCCGGGGACGACCACGCCGGGGACGACCACGCCGGGGACAACATTGAGGCCGGCGAACCGCGCACCGAAGGCGCTGCGCGGCGCCGCCAGCACCTCCACCGTCCGCCCGGCCTCCGCCACCGCTCCCGCCTCGAGTACCAGCACGCGGTCGGCGAGCTCCACCACATCCGTCAGGTCATGTGTGATCAGGATGGTCGGAACGCGGTGGGCGTCCAATGCGTTCCGTAGCGCCGAACGGACCTCGAAGCCGGCCGACACATCGAGGCGCGACAGCGGCTCGTCGAGCACCAGCACCTCGGGTTCGGCAGCCAGCGCCCGAACCAGTGCCACACGTTGGGCCTGACCACCCGAGAGCTGCGCGGGTGTGCAGGCCGCAAGATCGCTCACACCCAGTGACTCGAGCCAGCGGATCGCCGCGTGCCGGGCGCCGCGCCGACCGGCCCGGCGGCGTGCGGCGAACGCCACATTTCCCAGGACACTCATGTGCGGAAACAGCAGCGGATCCTGCGCCAGCAGGCCCACCTGACGGTCACTGACGGGCACAAAAACCCCGCGGGAGGTGTCGGTCAGCGTCCGGTTGCCGATTCGCACCACCGCGCTGTCGGCGTAGAGGAGTCCAGCGATGATCGCCGCGATGCTGGACTTGCCCGCCCCGTTGGGGCCGAGCACCGCCAGCACCTCGCCATCGGCCAGATCGAAACTGACATCGAGGCGCCGTCGGTCACAGCGCGCCGCGACGTGCAGATCAGCCATCGCTTGCCGCCGCCGAATCGCCGCGGGCTCCGCGGGCGCCCCCCGAACCCAGGCCCCACGAACCCAGGCCGACGACGATGAGGACAGCGACGATGAGGAGCAGGACGGACAGCGCCACCGCGGCCTGCGGATCGCCCTCACGCTGCAGGTAGATCTCCAGGGGCAGCGTCCGGGTGACACCCTGTCGCGACCCGGCGAAGGTCAGGGTCGCGCCGAACTCCCCCAGTGCCCGGGCGAACGCCAGGACGGCACCCGCGATCAGGCCCGGCGCGATGAGCGGGAGGGTGATCCGCCACCACACCCTCGACGGCCGGGCGCCCAACGTCGCGGCGACCGTGTCGTATCCGGTGCCCGCGGAGCGCGCGGCGCCCTCCAGGGCGATCACCAGGAAAGGCAGTGACACGAAGGTCTGGGCGAGCACCACCGCCGTCGTGGTGAAGGCGATCCGGATGCCGGCCGCCTCCAGGTACTGGCCGAGCAGTCCGAGCCTGCCGAAGGCGTAGAGCAGCGCCAAGCCTCCGACGACTGGCGGCAACACCAAGGGCAGCAGGATCAGCGCCCGCAGCACCGCGTAGAACCTGCCGCGCAGCCGGGCCAACACCAGCGCCAGGGGCACCCCGAGCACCAGGCACGCCAGTGTGCTCAGACCTGCCGTGCGCAGACTGAGCAGCAGCGCCGCACGGGAGGAGTCGCTGCTGACCAGGGAACCGAACCGCGGCCAGTCCACCTGGGCTGCCATCGCCGCCAACGGGACCAGGACGACGACGGCGGCCGCCGCGGCAGGCAGGTACGCCCAACGCGGCAGCGACGTCAGCCCTGGGCGCGCCCTCATGCCGCCTGAGCCTAGGTCCGTGCTCAGGTCCGTGCGCGCGATCCTCGCGCGCCGTTAATGTCAGCCGGATGACGATCCGACTCGCACTGCAGATACCCAACTTCTCCTACGGCACGCCGGTGGCGGAACTGTTCCCCACCGTGGTCGCCCAGGCCCGCGAGGCGCAGCTTGCCGGCTTCGACGCCGTCTTCGTGATGGACCACTTCTATCAACTGCCCATGCTGGGCGCACCCGAGGAACCGATGCTGGAGGCCTACACCGCGCTGGGTGCTTTGGCGTCGCTCACTGAGAAGGTTCTGCTGGGTACCCTGGTGACCGGCAACACCTACCGCAATCCCACCCTGCTCGCGAAGATCATCACCACCCTCGACGTGATCAGCGGTGGACGGGCCGTGCTCGGCATCGGCACCGGATGGTTCGAACTCGAACACACCCAGCTCGGTTTCGAGTTCGGCACGTTCACCGACCGCTTCGCCAAACTCGACGAGGCACTGACGATCATCTTGCCGATGATCGCCGGCGAACGAGTCACCTTCTCCGGTGATCACTACCGCACCGAGAACGCCATCGCCGTTCCGCGCTGGCGCGACCACATCCCGCTGATGATCGGCGGCAGCGGCGAGCGCAAGACTTTCGGATTGGCCGCTCGGTACTTCGACCACCTCAACATCATCGCCGCATTCGCCGAACTGCCGCGCAAGGTCAAGGCGCTGGCCCGCCGCTGCGAAGAGGCCGACCGCGACCCCTCCACCCTGGAGACCAGCGTCCTGCTCACCGCGGTGCCCGACCCGAAGTTCACCGACGAGATGGTCCCGGAGGCCATGCGTGGGCGCATGGTGGTCGGCAGCCCCGACCGGATCGCGGAGGCGGTGGCGGCCAACGTCGTCGGCGCCGGCATCGACGGGGTGATCGTCAACCTGCCCGGCTACGTTCCCGGCTCGATCACCGCCGTGGGCAAGGCACTGCGGGAGGTCGTCGGGCCCTAGACCCGGCGCGACACGCCAATCCCGGCCCGTTACCGTAGTAGCGAGCATTTTTCACAGCATTGAGCACTTTTTACGTACCCAGGAGCGAAGATGACCCACCCCGGAGCCACTCCGACGGACAAGCACAAGGTCGTCATCATCGGCTCAGGTTTCGGCGGCTTGAACGCCGCCCGGAAGCTCAAGCGGGCCGACGTCGACATCAAGATGATCGCCAAGACCACCCACCACCTGTTCCAGCCGCTGCTCTACCAGGTGGCCACCGGGATCATCTCCGAGGGCGAGATCGCCCCGCTCACCAGAGTGATCCTGCGCAAGAACAAGAACTGCCAGGTGCTGCTGGGTGAGGTGACACACATCGACTTGAAGAACCGGACCGTCGACTCCGTACTGCTCGGTCACACCTACCGGACGCCGTACGACACCCTGATCGTCGCCGCCGGCGCCGGCCAGTCCTACTTCGGCAACGACGACTTCGCCGAGTGGGCACCGGGCATGAAGACCATCGACGACGCCCTGGAGTTGCGCGGGCGCATCCTCGGAGCCTTCGAGCAGGCCGAGCGTTCCAGCGACCCGGAGCGCCGGGCGAAACTGCTGACCTTCGTCGTCGTCGGTGCCGGACCGACCGGCGTGGAAATGGCCGGCCAGATCGCCGAATTGGCCGACGACACCCTCAAGGGCGCCTTCCGCCGCATCGACTCCAGCCGGTCCCGGGTGATCCTGCTCGACGCGGCTCCCGCGGTTCTGGCGCCGATGGGCGAGAAACTCGGCCGCAAGGCGGCCGCGCGGCTGGAGAAGCTCGGCGTGGAGATCCAGCTGGGTGCGATGGTCACCGGGGTCGATCGCAACGGGATCGACGTGAAGTACAGCGACGGCGGTGCGGGTCGCATCGAGTGCGCGACCAAGGTGTGGTCGGCCGGGGTGTCGGCCAGCCCGCTGGCCAAAGTGATCGCCGACCAGTGCGGCGCCGAGATCGACCGGGCCGGCCGGATCAAGGTGCTGCCTGATCTCACCGTGCCCGGGCACCCGAACGTGTTCGTCGTGGGCGACATGGCAAGCGTCGACGGCGTGCCGGGACAGGCGCAGGGCGCCATTCAGGGCGCGCGCTACGCGACCAAGCTGATCAAGGCCGAGCTGCGCGGCGCCGATCCGGCGGCACGGGAACCGTTCCAGTACTTCGACAAGGGATCGATGGCCACCGTGTCGCGATACTCGGCCGTGGCGAAGGTGGGCCCGCTGGAGTTCGGCGGCTTCATCGCCTGGTTGGCCTGGCTGTTCCTGCACCTGATCTATCTGGTGGGATTCCGTGCCCGGCTGACTACGACGCTGTCGTGGATCGGCACCTTCATCGGCAGCCAGCGCGGTCAGCTGACCATCACCGAGCAGCAGGCCTACGCGCGGACACGGATCGAACAGCTCGAGGAGATCGCGGCCGCGGTCGAGGAGACGGAGAAGGCCGCTTCCTGACGCGCCCGCGTCCTGCTGCGCTGTCTTGCTGCGCCGCTTTCATGCTCCTGCTGGCCTAGCATGAGAGGCGTCCACCGGAACGTGAGGGGAAGAGTCCGTGCGCCGATCTGTTCACCCACCCGGACGTCAACGCGTTCTTCAGCGGCCTGCAGGGGCTGCCCAAGCCGCAGGTGCGCGACGAGACCGAGGCGTATCTCACCGCCAATCCGGACGTCAGCGCGGAACTGGAGGCCATCCGTGCCCCATCCAGGCAGTTCCGTGACCGCTGCAACCTTCCCCAGCGGCCCATGATCCTGGCCGACCAGATCTAGTTGGCGGATTCTTCGATGCGGACAGGGCGGCGGGGATGGTGAAACCCGACGAGTTGGTGTACCGGATGCTGCAGCGGTTACCGACCCGGATGCTGTCGCTGCGGACCATCGTCATCATGGCCGCCATGGCGGTCGTGGTGCTTGTGCTCACCCTCGGCACCTGGGTGTGGGTGGGTGTGACCAACGACCAGTACAGCCAGTTGGACAGTCGCCTCGACTCGGTGAGCAGTCTCGGCGACTTCAGCACCCTGCTGTCGAGCCCGCCGGTGCCGGGCTCTGCGAGCCCGGACGGCAACCTGGTGCGCACCGTTCGGGTGGGCTCGCTGGAGATGTCGGTGCCGAGCGGGGTAGTGCTGCCGAAACTCTCCGACGGCTACGCCAACACCACCATCGGCGGGGTCGAGTACCGGGTGCGGACCTTCACCGTGGCGGGAGCCTCGATCGCGTTGGGCGCTCCACTGGCCGAGACCCAGCGCCGCATCGCCGAACTGCACTGGCGAGTGCTGATCATCTGTGGCGGCGTCATCATCGGCACCGTTGTGGTCGGCTGGTTCTTCTCGCTGATCATGATCGACCCGTTCCGGCTGCTGGCCCAGCAGGCCCGCGCGATCAACGCTCAGTCCAAGCCCGAGGAGGTCCAGGTCCGCGGCGTGAGCGAGGCCGTGGAGATCGGAGAAGCCGTGGAGGGGATGCTGGCCCGCATCGGCGATGAACAGGCCCGGACCAAGGCGGCCCTGGAGGCGGCCCGGGACTTCGCCGCCGTCGCGTCCCACGAACTGCGCACCCCGCTGACCGCCATGCGGACCAACCTCGAGGTGCTGTCCACCCTCGACCTCGGCGATGAGCAGCGCAAAGAGGTCATCGGCGACGTCGTGCGCACCCAGAGTCGCATCGAGGCCACACTCACCGCCCTGGAGCGGCTGGCGCAGGGTGAACTGACCACCGCCGAGGACTTCGTGCCCTTCGACATGACTGAATTGCTCGACCGCGCCGCCCACGACGCGGAGCGCACCTATCCCGATCTGGAGGTGTCGCTGGTCCCGTCCCCGGCGGTGTTGATGGTCGGCCTGCCGGTCGGACTTCGGCTGGTGATCGACAACGCGATCGCCAACGCCGTCAAGCACGGCGGCGCCACCGAGGTGCAACTCGCCGTCACCAGTTCCGGCCAGGGCGTCACGGTCACCGTCGACGACAACGGCAGCGGCGTGCCTGAGTCTGAGCGCACCGAGGTCTTCGAACGGTTCTCGCGTGGCTCGACGGCGTCACGGTCCGGCTCCGGTCTGGGCTTGGCATTGGTGGCACAGCAGGCCGAATTGCACGGCGGCACAGCGTTATTGGAAACCAGCCCGCTCGGCGGTGCACGACTGGTACTGCAGTTGTCGGGTCGCCCCTAGGCGTACCTCGCCTGTCTGGCGCGGCAGGACGCTAGGGGCGGTCCGGCAGATTCTGCAGGCGCACCTGTCCACGGGCGATCAGCCGCTCGGATTCGTCGCGGATGCAGACGAGCCACAACTGCTGCAGGCGACCCCGGTGTATCGGCTCGGACACGCCGAAGGCCGTGCCCTCGGAGATGGCCCGGAGGAAGTCGGTGTTGTTGTTCACGCCCACGACGTTGCCGCCACCGTTGGCCGAGAGCCACACATGCGCGGACACGCTGGCCATCGACTCCACCATGGCGCACCAGACACCGCCGTGCACGATGCCCATCGGCTGGTGAAGTGACGGCTGAACCCTCAGGTGCGCAACGACACCGTCGGTGGACAACTCGGTATAGGTCAGCCCGATCCCGCTGTCGAAGGGTGCGGGCGGCATTTCGCTTGGTTGCACGCCTTACAGGTCTACACGGTGGCGCCGGCAATCCGGGTGCGGGGTTTGCCCTGATCGGCAGGCCGGGCATGGCCAAAGCCGATTTTGGTACGACCGGCGGTAGTAACTGCGCGTAGTGTGATCTCGGGGAGATGGATTGACTATGGACGCCGGACTATGGCCAGGCTGAATCGCCTCGGCGACCTTGAGCGGGCGGTGATGGACCACCTGTGGGACAGCGGCGTGCCGCAAACCGTTCGCCAGGTCCACGACGGACTGTGCGCCCGGCGCGAACTCGCCTACACCACCGTCATGACGGTCCTGCAGCGGCTGGCCCGCAAGGGACTGGTGGCACAGATCCGCGACGACCGCGCCCACCGGTACACCCCCGTCAACGGACGCGACGAGCTGATCGCCGGGTTGATGGTCGACGTCCTCGGTGAAGCGACGGGCCCCGGCGGCCGCCAGGCCGCTCTGGTGCACTTCGTCGAGCGAGTCGGCGCCGAGGAGGCCGACGCCTTGCGCCGCGCCTTGGACAATCTGGACGCCAAACAGCATTCCGACTGATCCGCTGGCGGTCTCGCCACCGTCTGAGGGAGACTGTCAGGCGTGTCCGTCCTGGCATTCACCATCCTCGCTCTGGCGCTGACAGGTCCGGTGCCGGCCCTCCTCGCCAGGGCGTCATGGCCGCTGCGTGCACCGCGCGCGGCGGTGGTGCTGTGGCAGGCCGTCGCGCTCGCAGCGGTTCTGTCGGCGTTCAGCGCCGGGCTGTCGGTGGTGGCGCTACTGGCGGACGGCGGACCCGTGGGCTGGCCGCTGATGCTCGCCGCGGCCGCGATGTTCGCACTGACCGTCGTCATCGGTGTCCGCCTCGCCGCGGCCGTGGTGTCGGTGGCCGTCGGCACCCGTCGCCGCCGCGCGCACCACAGGATGGTTGTCGATCTCATCGGAGCATGCCCGCGCGACGACGTGCGGGTGCTGGCCGTTGCCCAGCCGATGGCGTACTGCCTGCCGGGGATGCGCAGCCGTGTCGTGCTCAGCGAAGGCGCATTGCGCGTGCTGACCGAATCGGAACTCGCCGCGATCATGCGCCATGAGCGTGCACATCTGCGCGCCCGTCACGACCTCGTTCTCGAGGCCTTCATTGCCGTGCACACCGCCTTTCCCCGCGTCGTACGCAGCGGCAGTGCACTCTCGGCCGTGCGGTTGCTGGTCGAGTTGCTCGCCGACGACGCCGCCGTGCGCGCAACCGGTTCGCGCCCGCTGGCGCGGGCACTGGTGGCCTGCGCGTCGGCGCTGACGCCGGTCGGCGCCATGGCGGCCGGCGGTCCGACCACCGTGATCCGGGTGCGCCGCCTTGCCGGCCCGCCCAACAGCCGGCTGGTGGCGCTGGCCGCCTATCTGGCCGCTGCCGCGGTACTCGTGGTGCCGACCATCGCCGTTGCGGTGCCCTGGCTGACTGAACTACACCGGCTTTTTGCCGGCTGACCCTCGCACCAGAAAGGCGATCTATGAGTTCCTCCGCAAAGGCCAGGGCGTCGATCGGCGTCACCGGTCTGGCAGTCATGGGTTCGAACATCGCGCGAAACTTCGCCCGCCACGGTTACACCGTCGCCCTGCATAACCGTTCGGTCGCCAAGACCGACGCACTTCTCGCCGAGCACGGGTCGGACGGTGAATTCATACGCTCGGAAACCATCCGCGAGTTCCTTGACGCACTCGAGCGACCGCGGCGCGTACTGATCATGGTCAAGGCCGGCGAAGCCACCGACGCCGTGATCAACGAACTCGCCGACGCCATGGAGCCCGGTGACATCATCATCGACGGCGGTAACGCGCTCTACACCGACACCATCCGCCGGGAACGCGCGATGGCACAGCGCGGCCTGCACTTCGTCGGTGCCGGGATCTCCGGCGGCGAAGAGGGGGCCCTGAACGGGCCGTCGATCATGCCCGGCGGTCCGGCGGAGTCGTACGCATCGCTCGGCCCGATGCTGGAGGAGATCTCCGCCCACGTCGACGGCGTCCCGTGCTGTACCCACGTCGGACCCGACGGCGCCGGGCACTTCGTCAAGATGGTGCACAACGGTATCGAGTACTCCGACATGCAACTCATCGGTGAGGCCTACCAGTTACTGCGCGACGGACTCGGTCTCACCGCGCCGCAGATCGCCGAGGTCTTCACCGAATGGAACTCCGGGGACCTCGACAGCTTCCTGGTCGAGATCACCGCCGAGGTGCTGCGCCAGATCGACGCCAAGACGGGCAGGCCTCTGGTGGACGTCATCGTCGACGAGGCCGAGCAGAAGGGAACCGGACGCTGGACGGTCAAATCCGCGCTCGATCTCGGGGTCCCGGTGACCGGTATCGCCGAGGCGGTATTCGCCCGGGCGCTGTCCGGATCGGTTCCGCAGCGCCGGGCCGTCGCCGGCTTCGCCTCCGGCACGTTGGGCGAGCGCCCCGGAAAGAACGAGGCGGACGCCACGCAGTTCATCGAGGACGTGCGCCAGTCGCTGTACGCCTCGAAACTCATCGCCTACGCCCAGGGGTTCAACCAGATCCAGGCCGGATCCGATGAGTACGGATGGGACATCAAGCCCGGAGACCTGGCGACCATCTGGCGCGGTGGGTGCATCATCCGGGCGAAGTTCCTCAACCGGATCAAGGACGCCTACGACGCCGACCCGGCGTTGCCGACGCTGATCGCCGACCCCTACTTCCGCCGAGCGGTGGAGTCGAGCGTGGACGGCTGGCGGCGGGTGGTGGTGACCGCCACCGAACTGGGCATCCCCATCCCCGGTTTCGCCTCCGCACTGTCCTACTACGACGCCCTGCGCACCCAGCGACTGCCCGCGGCACTGATCCAGGGCCAACGTGACTTCTTCGGCGCCCACACCTACGGCCGAACCGACGCGGACCCCGACGCCCGGTTCCATACGCTGTGGAGCGGTGACCGCTCGGAGGTCCCGGCCTAGGCTGATCGCCGTGCGATTCCTCGACGGTCACCGGCCGTCCCACGATCTGACGTACGACGACGTCTTCATCGTCCCTAACCGTTCCGGTGTCGCGTCCCGCTTCGACGTCGATCTGTCCACCCGTGACGGCACCGGCACCACCATCCCGGTGGTGGTGGCCAACATGACCGCGGTGGCCGGGCGGCGGATGGCAGAGACAGTCGCCCGACGCGGCGGCCTGGTCGTGCTGCCCCAGGATCTGCCCATCAATGCCGTGCGGCAGACCGTCGACTTCGTCAAGAGCCGCGATCTGGTGGCCGACACTCCGGTGATCCTCACCCCCGAGGATTCGGTGTCCGATGCCGTCGCGCTGATCCACAAACGTGCGCACGGTGCCGCCGTCGTGGTGGCGGACGGGCGCCCGGTCGGCCTGGTCCTGCAGGCCGCCACCCATGGCGTCGACCGCTTCGCCCGGGTCCGGGATGTGGCGATGGCCGATTTCGTCACCGCACCGGTGGGCACCGATCCGCGCCGGGTGTTCGAGATGCTCGAGCATGCCCCCGTCGATATCGCGGTGCTCACATCCGACGACGGCACGCTGGGCGGCGTGCTCACCAGCCTGGGTGCGGTGCGCGCCGGCATCTACTCCCCCGCCGTCGACCCCGCAGGGCGCCTGCGCATCGCGGCCGCGATCGGTATCAACGGAGACGCCGCGGCCAAGGCGAACGCACTCGTCGAGGCGGGCGTGGACGTACTGGTGATCGACACCGCCCACGGCCACCAGCGCAACATGCTCGACGTGGTGAAGTCCGTCGCCGCCGCAGGCCTGCCCGTTCCGGTCGCGGCGGGCAACGTGGTCTCCGCCGAGGGCACCCGCGATCTCATCGCCGCGGGAGCGTCGATTGTCAAGGTCGGTGTGGGACCCGGCGCCATGTGCACCACCCGAATGATGACCGGCGTGGGCCGGCCGCAGTTCTCCGCGGTCCTCGAATGTGCGGTCGCTGCAGCCGATCTCGGTGCACACGTCTGGGCCGACGGCGGCGTTCGGCATCCGCGTGACGTCGCCCTTGCGCTGGCCGCGGGTGCCTCCAACGTGATGATCGGCTCCTGGTTCGCCGGGACATACGAATCGCCGGGCGATCTGCTGTTCGACCGGGAGGGAAGGCCGTACAAGGAGAGCTACGGAATGGCCTCGAAGCGGGCCGTCGCGGCCCGGACCGCGGGCGACAGCTCATTCGACCGGGCCCGCAAGGCCCTGTTCGAGGAGGGCATCTCAACTTCCCGGATGTCGCTGGACCCCGACCGCGGCGGGGTGGAGGACCTGCTCGACCACATCACTGCCGGTGTGCGCAGCACATGCACCTACGAGGGCGCCGCCACCATCGCAGAGCTGCACGAGCGGGCCGTGGTAGGGGTCCAGTCGGCGGCCGGCTTCGCCGAGGGTCACCCGCTGCCGACCGGCTGGTAAACGCCGAATCACGGGCCCCGGCGGCTACCATGAGGGATTCGTGATCCCCCGAGCGGAAAGGACCGGTGTGCCGCAGGCCCCTCTCGTGGCTCCCTGCACCGGGCAGGCCGACCCCGCCGCCTCCGAACCGGACGGCGAGCCCTCCTCTAGGAGGCCGGGCGCCCGGCCCGGCCCCAGGCGCACGCCATGAGCGGGTTCGCCATCGCGGCAAGCCTGCTCGGCTTTGTCCTGCTCACTCTCGGCACCGCAGTCTTCGTCGCGGCGGAGTTCTCACTGACCGCGCTCGAGCGCAGCACCGTCGATGCGAACGCGCGCACCGGCGGGGCCAGGGACAAGATGGTGCAGCGTGCTCACCGCACTCTGTCATTCCAGTTGTCCGGCGCCCAGGTGGGTATCTCGATCACCACGCTGATCACGGGTTACCTGTCCGAACCCGTCATCGCCCGCCTGCTGGCGCCCCTGCTGGAGGACGTCGGGCTTCCGCAGCGCTGGGTGGAGGGCACCGCACTGATCGTGTCGCTTCTCATCGCCACCTCGGTGTCGATGGTGTTCGGCGAACTGGTCGCCCAGTACCTCGCGATCGCCGTTCCACTGCCCACCGCTCGGATCGTCGCGGGGCCTCAGGTGCTCTTCTCGGCAGCGGTCACCCCCCTGATCCGGCTGACCAACGGCGCGGCCAACCGGATATTGCGGCGTTTCGGGATCGAGCCGGCCGACGAACTGAGTTCGGCGCGCTCACCGCAGGAACTCGTGTCGCTGGTGCGAAACTCCGCCGAGCAGGGATCACTCGACCAGCCCACCGCCGAGTTGGTGGACCGTTCGCTGCAGTTCGGCGCACGCAGTGCAGAGGAGTTCATGACGCCTCGATCCAAGATCGAGTCCCTGGCGGCCGACGACACCATCGCCGATCTGCTGGCAAAAGTCCGGGAGACCGGCCACTCCCGATTCCCCGTCATCCGCGGGGATCTCGACGACACCCTCGGCGTGGTGCACCTCAAGCAGGTCTTCGAGATCCCCCACGCCGATCGCGTGCACACCCGGCTGGGACGACTTGTCCAGCAGGTTCCGGTGGTGCCGTCCACTCTCGACGGCGATTCGCTGATGGAGCAGATCCGCGCAGCCGGATTGCAAACCGCTCTGGTCGCCGACGAGTACGGCGGCATCGCGGGCATGGTCACCGTGGAGGATCTGATCGAGGAGATCGTGGGAGACATCCGCGACGAGCACGATGCCGCGATTGCCGACGTTGTGCGTATCGAGGGCGGCCATCGCGTGTCGGGCCTGCTGCGCATCGACGAGGTGGCCGACGAGGTCGGGTTCCGTGCCCCCGACGGCGACTACGAGACCATCGGCGGTCTGGTCATGGACGTCCTTGGCCACATCCCCGAAGAGGGCGAGTCGGTGGAGCTCACCGGTTTTGACGCCGACGCACCCCCCGACAAGCAGCCGCGCTGGCAGGCCACCGTGGCCCGAATGGATGGCCGTCGTGTCGACCTGGTGGATCTGGTGCGGTTGAGCGCCCCGGCCGGCAGTCCGGAGCAACGCTGATGGGTGATCTCCTCGCGGTCCTGCTCACGGTGCTGCTGATCGCCTCCAACGCGTTCTTCGTCGGCGCGGAGTTCGCGCTCATCTCTGCCCGCCGGGATCGGCTCGAGGCACTGGCCGAACAAGGCAAACGAAGCGCGGTGACGGTGATCCGGGCGGGCGAGGATCTCGCAGTGATGCTGGCCGGGGCGCAGCTCGGGATCACGGTCGGCTCGATCGCACTAGGCCGCGTCGGGGAACCCGCGGTGGCGCATCTGCTCGAACCGGTCTTTGGCCTGTTCGGTGTGGCGCCCGCCGTGCTGCACACGGTGTCGTTCCTGGTGGCGATCACCATCGTGGTGATCCTGCACGTGCTCCTGGGCGAGATGGTCCCGAAGAACATCGCGTTGGCCGGCCCGGAGAAGGTGGCGATGCTGCTTGTTCCGCCGTACCTGTTCTGGGTCAAGATCACCCGGCCCGTCATCGCGGTCTATGACTGGTGCGCGCGGACGGTGGTCCGCGCGATCGGGGTCGAACCGAAGAACGAGCTGGAGAACACCGTGTCCATGGTCGAACTCGCCGAGATGATCGCCGAGTCGCGATCCCAGGGGCTGCTCGACCCCGAGGAGCACACGCGGCTGTCCCGTGCGCTTCAGATCCGTAACCGGGTGGTTGCCGACGTCGCAATCCCGGTGAGCGAGATCCACTCGGTGCCGGCCGCGGCACCGGGAAGCGGGCCGACGGTGGCGTCCATCGAGCAGGCGCTGGCCCGGACCGGATACTCCCGATTCCCGGTGGTCGACGGTACGGGTCGCCACATCGGCTTCGTCCACATCAAGGACATCCTCGACGTCATCGACCATCCGGGCGCGGTCGTCAGCGCAGACATGGTGCGTTACCTGCCCCGCGTGCCCGCCACCATGGCGCTGCCCGACGCGCTGTCGCGGCTGCGCCAGAACAACAGCCACCTGGCCATGGTGACCGATGAGGGCGGCACGGTGTGCGCGATGGTGACCCTCGAGGATCTTGTCGAAGACCTCGTCGGCACCGTCCGCGACGGCACACATCGTGGATGAGACCGTTCTGGCGCTGCATGACTGGCAAGCCCGCGCAGACGCCCACCGCAGCAGGGCGGACGCCTTCACCGCAGAACACCGCCACCGGGTCCGCCGCGGCGAGACGCATCCGGTCTGGGACTTCTTGTTCACCTACTACCGTCTGCGGCCGCGCCAGCTACGGGTGTGGCCCCCCGGATTCGGTGTCACACTCGCGGGCCACCCCGCGCGGGACTATCTGAGACACACCGGCTATGCCGAGACCGAACACGGGGTGGCCGTAAGTTCCGAACACGTCCGCACGCGTATGGCCACCGTGCGTTTCGTCGCCGGCCTGCTCAGCGCGACCGCCGGACGTACCGCGGTCTACGGCTGCTTCGGGATGCACGAGTGGGCAATGGTGTACCGCAGCCAGACCGTTCGCCACACAGGTGTGCCACTGCGCCTCGGACCACGCGCAACCGATGCCGTCGTCGAGTCGATGCCGCTTCGCTGCAGCCACTTCGACGCCTACCGGTTCTTCACTCCCGCGGCGGTTGGGCGCAACCATCACCGGCCCACCCGGGCGACACAGGCGGAGTGGGAGCAACCGAGCTGCCTGCACGCGAACATGGATCTCTACAAGTGGAGTTCCAAACTGCTGCCGATGGTCGATTCGGGTTTGCTGCTGGACAGCCTGGAGTTGGCAGCGCACGCTCGCGAACTGGATATGCGCGCCAGCCCCTACGACCTCAGCGGCTACGGGTTTGAGCCGATCACCGTGGAGGAACCCGGTGGGCGTGCCGAGTATGCGCGCCGGCAGGCAGCCATCGCGCGCAGGGCCGTGCCGGTGCGGACCGCGTTGCTGAACCACTGCCGGCAGCTACTCGCGACCTGCGCGGATAGGATCGGGTGACAACGCACGAGGGGATGTCAATGACTGATTCCGGGAACGACCGGGTGCAGGTCGGCAACTATCGGGTGGCGCGCAGCCTCTACGACTTCATCACGAACGAGGCTCTGCCGGGGACCGGACTGGACCCGGACAGTTTCTGGGCGGGTGTGGACAAGGTGGTCACCGACCTCAGTGCGCGCAACACCGAATTGCTGGCCCGCCGCGCGGAACTGCAGGCAGCCATCGACAAATGGCACCGCCACCGCGTGATCGGCGGTATCGACCCGGGCGAGTATCGGCAGTTCCTCACAGACATCGGCTATCTGCTGCCCGAGCCCGCGGACTTCACCATCACCACATCGGGGGTGGATCCGGAGATCACCGGGACGGCAGGGCCCCAACTCGTGGTGCCCATCCTCAACGCCCGTTTCGCGCTCAACGCCGCCAACGCGCGTTGGGGTTCGCTGTATGACGCGCTGTACGGCACGGATGTGATCAGCGAGGACGACGGCGCCACCAAGGGCAAGGGCTACAACAAGATCCGCGGCGACAAGGTGATCGCTTACGCGCGCAGATTCCTCGACGACGCCGTCCCATTGGCCTCCGGCAGCTACGCCGCCGTGACGCGGTTTATGGTGTCCGACGGCGAGCTGGAGGTGGGACTGGCCGACGGGGACGTCACCGGCCTGGCCGACCCGCAGCAGTTCGCCGGTTACCTCGGAGATCCCGCCGCCCCGACCGCTGTCCTACTGGTCAACCACGGACTGCACATCGAGATCCAGATCGATCCGGTTTCGCCGATAGGAGCCACCGACCCGGCCGGCATCAAGGACGTGGTTCTGGAGTCGGCGGTCACGACCATCATGGATTTCGAGGATTCGGTGGCCGCGGTGGACGCCGAGGACAAGGTGCTCGGCTACCGCAACTGGCTTGGGCTCAACCGCGGCGACCTCGCCGAGGAGGTGTACAAGGACGGCGCCACCTTCACCAGGGTGCTCAACGGCGATCGCACCTACATCGCCCCGGACGGTTCGGAGTTTGTCCTGCCCGGACGCAGCCTGCTCTTCGTCCGCAACGTCGGTCATCTCATGACCAACGAGGCGATCGTCGACTCCGATGGCAACGAGGTCTACGAGGGCATCCAGGACGCGCTGTTCACCGGCCTGATCGCCATGCACGGCCTCGGCGGCCAGAACAGCCGCACCGGGTCGATCTACATCGTCAAGCCCAAGATGCACGGTCCCGACGAGGTGGCCTTCACCTGCGAGCTGTTCAGCCGCGTGGAGGACGTGCTTGGCCTGCCGCAGGGAACCCTCAAGGTCGGCATCATGGACGAGGAGCGGCGCACCACGCTGAACCTGAAGGCCTGTGTGCAGGCGGCCGCCGACCGCGTGGTCTTCATCAACACCGGCTTCCTGGACCGGACCGGGGACGAGATCCACACCTCAATGGAAGCCGGCCCGATGGTCCGCAAGGGTGCGATGAAGACGCAGCCGTGGATCCTCGCCTACGAGGACCAGAACGTCGACGTGGGGCTGGCCGCCGGGTTCTCCGGCCGTGCCCAGATCGGCAAGGGCATGTGGGCGATGACCGACCTTATGGGTGACATGGTGGAGCAAAAAATCGCCCAGCCGCGGGCCGGAGCCACCACCGCGTGGGTGCCCTCGCCCACCGCCGCGACGCTGCACGCCATGCACTACCACTACGTCGACGTCTACGCGGTGCACCGCGACCTCGCTGGCAAGCGGCGCAGCACCGTCGATGAGTTGCTGACGATCCCGCTGGCCCGGCATGAACTCGCCTGGTCGCCAGACGAGATCCACGAGGAACTCGACAACAACTGCCAGTCGATCCTCGGCTACGTCGTGCGCTGGATCGACGCAGGCGTCGGCTGTTCCAAGGTTCCGGATATCCATGACGTCGCGCTGATGGAGGATCGCGCCACGCTGCGCATCTCCAGCCAGCTGCTGGCCAACTGGCTGCGCCACGGGCTCATCACCGAAGACCATGTGAAGACGAGCCTGCGGCGGATGGCCGCCGTCGTCGATGAGCAGAATGGCGGTGACCCGGACTACCGCCCGATGGCACCCGACCCCGAGGCGAGTATCGCCTTCCAGGCGGCACAGGAGTTGATCCTGTCGGGCGCCGCACAGCCCAGCGGCTACACCGAGCCGATCCTGCACCGGCGCCGTCGCGAATACAAGGCCGCGCTGGGCGGTTGACCTAGACTCGTCGCCCGTGGGCAAACACAGCATTCCCGGCGATTCCGGCGGTGATTCCGCCGAGGTCACCGGCCGTCGCCGCCGGCTCGATCCGGGGCGCCGCGGAGTCAGCTTCTCGGTGATCGCCGCTCTGGTCGCGGTCGTGGTGCTCGTCGGCGGCGTGATTCTGTGGCGCTTCTTCGGTGACGCGTTGTCGCGGCGGTCGTCCGATGCAGCGCGGCAGTGTCTCCAGGGCACCGCGACCGTCGCCGTGGTCGCCGACCCGTCCATCGCCGGCACCGTTGGAGGCTTCGCAGAGCGGTACAACGCCGAAGCCACACCGGTCGGCGACACCTGTGTGAACGTCGTCGTGACCGGGGCGGGCTCGGAGGCCGTCGGTGCCGGGCTCGCCGGGACATGGCCCAATGATCTCGGCGGGCCTCCCGCGCTGTGGATCCCGGCCAGCTCCATCCCGGCGGCCAGGCTGCAGACCGCGGCCGGCAAACAGATCGTCAGCGACGCCCGCTCACTGGTCACCTCGCCGGTGGTGCTCGCGGTGCGGCCCGAACTGAAAGCGGCGCTGGCGCAGGAGGGCTGGGCCGGCCTGCCCGCACTGCAGACCAACCCCGTCTCTCTGGACGGCAGGAACCTGGCCGGCTGGGGGTCACTGCGCTTGGCACTGCCTGCGACCGGCGCCGCCGACGCCAACTACCTCACCGTCGAGGCGGTGGCAGCGACCTCGGCGCCACCGGACTCTGCTGCGACCGCGGGCCTGCCCGCAGCCGCCGGAATGCTGGCGGCCGCCCCAAGACTGGCCGACAACACCGCCGATGAAGCGTGGAGGGTGTTCACCGAGTCGGGTGATCCGCAGGCCGCACCCGTACATGCGATCGCCATCACTGAGCAGCAACTCCTGCAACGGACATCCGGTCTCGATGATGCGAAAAGCATTGTGGCCGAATGGTTTCCGAACGGTCCGGTGGCCGTCGCCGACTATCCGACGGTTTTGCTGAGCGGACCCTGGCTGAGCGAGGAGCAGGTGGCCGCCGCCAGCGAGTTCGCGCGTTTCATGCGCCGGGACGACCAGCTCGCCGAACTCGTCAAGGCGGGATTTCGCGCCGAGGGTGCGACACCGGAGGGAAATGACGTGGTGAGCGTCGGCCCGCTGGCTGCGCCACTTGCGGCCTCCGACGACGCCGTCCGCGCAGCGGTCGCCGCCGCAGTAGCCCCGGGCGCTCTTGCCACAACGACCATCGTGCTCAACGAGGGCATCACCGGCGAGGAGGGCGGCAGGACGCGGCTGTCGAACATCATGGCGGCACTGCAGGACCGGATCGCCACCCTGCCGCCCACGGCGGCCGTCGGCCTGTGGACGTTCAACAAGGTCGACAGCGGCGCCGCGGTGGCGACCGGGCCGCTCGCCGATCCGGTCGGCACCCTGTCGCGCGCCGAGGCACTTGCAGGTGTCCTGAATTCCACCACCCCCACCAGCGGTGGCGGGCTGTCGTTCACCACACTGCGCTCCGCGTACACCGACGCGGTCGCCAACTACCGCCCGGGCCAGCCGAACTCGGTTCTGCTGATCACCCAGGGCCCACACACCGATGAGAGTCTCGACGCCGCGGGGCTGGAGGGTTTCGTGAGGGGTTCCCAGGACCCGAACCGGCCGGTCGCCATCAACGTCATCGGCTTTCCGGGCGATCCGGACCGACCCGCCTGGGAAAGTGTCAGCCGACTGACCGGCGGCAACTTTCAGGAAGTTCCGGCATCGAACTCCCCCGAGCTTGCGGCCGCGGTCACCCGGATGCTGCCGTAGCCGGCCGACGCCGGTTCGCGGCGCGATTCAGCCGATCTTGCGGTCGCGGCTCTTGCGCCGGGATGCCAGCTCGTCCTCGGGCTCGGCGATGGACTCGCCGCCGTCGGCCCGCTCGCCGGGGAAGTCGGCGATGGCGCCGGTGAGTTCCCGCATGGCCCCACTGACGGCGATGCCGAACACACCCTGACCGCCCTGCAGCAGGTCGACGACCTCCTCGGCAGACGTGCACTCGTAGACCGTGGTGCCGTCGGAGAACAGGGTGATATTGGCGAGATCCTGCACGCCGCGCTGGCGCAGATGGTCGACGGCGACCCTGATGTTGTGCAGGGAGATACCGGTGTCGAGCAGCCGCTTGACGATCTTCAGAACCAGGATGTCCTTGAACGAGTAGAGCCGCTGGCTGCCGGATCCCGCGGCCCCGCGGATCGAGGGC
Organism: Mycobacterium sp.; assembly: GCA_018883075.1. GTDB lineage: Bacteria > Actinomycetota > Actinomycetes > Mycobacteriales > Mycobacteriaceae > Mycobacterium. Next base: position 24,007 of record VEQU01000007.1, on the reverse strand, counting down.
ACGACCAGCGAGGTACGCGCCCAGTAGTCGAGCTGCCGGTAGGTGATGCCGGCGATCTGGCATGCACTGGGTCCCCGGTAGCCGACGAGTTCATCGGGGACCGAGTCGTCGGGGAACAGGCCGGCCTGAACGGGCGCGGCCACGGGCGCCGGGGCGGGGGCGTCGGCGGCGAAACCGGAGGGAACGGAAAGGTCCAGCTGTTCCTGACGCGGCTCGTCGCCCACGGTGTTTCCTCTCGCCGTTCCAATCGGCGGCTCACCGACGGTTCCTCACCGGTGGCGCGCCGCCCGACAGTGCCCTGAGCATACGCCCTGCCGGCGTGCTGCCGCGCTGGTGCGGGGCGCACGCCGTGTCATGAGTATGGGCGGCTGTGGGGCCGCGGCGCGGCACCGAATTGGCGTGTCGGCGAACAGCTGGCCGAGATGAGACTCATCCGTGATCTAGCTGCGGATTGAGGCCGGGTTGGGTGTGGATTTGAGCACCGCGCGGGCCCTTCGGGCGGGCCACCGGCGTGCCCGGCTCAGCCGGCCTTGAAATCGTCCGGGGAGATGCTGTCGAGGAACTCCTTGAACTTCTCGACCTCGTCTTCGCGCACGGTGCCCGCGGACTCCTCGTCGTTGTCGTCGGGCATCAACAGGCCGGCGGCGTCGAGCACGGCCTCCTCGACGTGAATCGGCACACCCATCCGCAGGGCGATCGCCACCGAGTCCGACGGCCGTGCCGATACCCGGATGTCCTCGTCGAAAACCAGATCGGCGTAGAAGGTCCCCTCCTGGAGGTCCACGATGCGGACCTCCTTGAGCGAATGACCAAGAGCGCCAATGACATCCCGGAACAAGTCGTGGGTGAGTGGCCGGGCCGGCTCGACGCCCTGCTGTTCGAGGATGATTGCATTGGCTTCGTTGGGGCCGATCCAGATCGGCAGGAAACGATCCCCTGCGGCTTCGCGGAGCAGCAGCACCGGCTGGTTGGCGGGTTGCTCGACCCTGATGCCGACGACTTGAACCTCTGCCATGTCCGTCCGCCACCTCCGCGAGTTACAGCCGATTCCCGACGCGAGTCGAGTCTAGTCCTCAGCGGTCGAGCGCGTCGCGGACGGCCGACTTGATCAGCGATGTGTGCAGGGTGATGGTCAAAGCGGCGACCTCGCGGGCCAGGTCGTCGGCCCGGTCGCGGGCGCCGGTCTTCCCGGCCTTTCCCACGGGACCGGCGATCTGGGCGATCAGATCCGACTGCCGATCGGCCGCGGAGCGGAATGCCCGCAGGTGACGTGGCTCGACGCCGAACTGGGCCAGGGCGCCGGCGCACTGGGCGATCACCACCGAGTGCTCGTCGAAGAAGCCGCCCGGGCCGAAGGAGATCACCCCCGCCTTGCACAGCGCGGTGATCAGCTCCGAGCTCACCCCGGACCGGGCCAGCAGGTCCTCCCGGGTCAGCCGGACGGGTGTGGGCGAGTCGGCCTGCGCACCTGTGGCGGCCGGGTGGCCGTCATCTGCGACCGGCACCAGCCGGCGCGGGTAAGCCGATCCGGGCTGCGGAAGCTCCCCGTCCGGCTGGGCGTCGAGCTGCGCCTTGATGACCTTCAGCGGCAGGTACTGGTCGCGCTGTGCGGTCAGGATGAAGCGGAGCCGAGCGCAGTCGTACGCGGTGAATCGCCGGTAGCCTGACGGGCTGCGCTCTGGCGTCACCAGTCCCTCGGCCTCGAGGAACCTGATCTTGGAGATGGTGACGTCCGGGAACTCGGGTCGGAGCAGATCGAGCACCGCTCCGATGGACATCCCGGCGAGGCCCGGTGAGTCAGGCGCTGTCACTGGCCGCGGCGGGCTTCGGTCCGGTCAGGAATACCAGGCGGAACTTTCCGATCTGCACCTCGTCGCCGTTGGCCAGCGAGGCGGAATCGACCGGTTCGCGGTTGACGTAGGTGCCGTTGAGGCTGCCGACGTCCACCACCTGAAACTCTCCGCCGTCCACGCGGAACTCGGCGTGGCGGCGGCTGACGGTGACGTCGTCGAGGAAGATGTCCGAGTCGGGGTGCCGGCCGGCCGAGGTGGTCGGCTGGTCGAGAAGGAATCGGGAGCCGGCGTTGGGCCCGCGCTTGACCACCAGTAGCGCCGAACCAACCGGCAGACCCTCGACACCGGAGACCGCGCTCTCCCCCGCCGGGCTGGCCGGCGCATCGAGGTCGTTGAGAAAGTCCGCGCGGAAGACCGAGGTCGTCTCCACCGTGACCTCGTCAGAGTTGTCGTCGGCGCCGGATGGCCGATCGTTCTCCGTCACACCGCCACTCCTCCTCGATCGCTTGATTCGACCGTACCGTGCAGGGGTCCTTCGGGAACCGCCTACGCCAAGGTTCCGCGGTAACCGTCCGCGTCGAGCAGGGCGGCCAAACCCCGGCCGAGGGTATCGCCGTCGGCCTGCAACTCCAGAAGCCACCCCTGACCGTAGGGATCGGAGTTGATCAGGGCGGGATTGCCCTCGAGTTCGCCGTTCACGGCGGTCACCGTCCCACTGACCGGGGCGTACAGATCCGAGACGGACTTGGTGGACTCCACTTCGCCGAAGGTCTCCCCGGCGGTGACGGTTGCCCCGACATCGGGCAACTGAACGAAGACGACGTCACCGAGCGAGGACTGCGCGAAGTCCGTGATGCCGACGCGCACCGTGTCCTCGGCAGTGCGGCTGATCCATTCGTGCTCGGCGGTGTAGCGCAGGTCGGCGGGGATCTCGCTCACAGGTCTCCTCATGTGCTTCGTGGGCTGTGCTTCGTCGGCCGCGCATCGTCGGCTGTCTGACGCCGATGAGCGTAGGGGCGGGGTTTCGGTTCCCGCAAGGCTTCCAGAAGGTTACGCGGCGTGAGAAGGTGCAGGCCGCCCAGAGGTCCGACTCAGTGCGGTGTCACCCTGGGCAGCCGATGCACAAGCAGCCTGACCTGGATGAGGTAGAGCACCGCGGACCACAGGTACATTCCCATCCCCCAGATCACGAAGCCCCAGCCGCAGGCGCCGATCGCCCTGCTCCACAACGAGTCCCACTGCCCGAGCAGAACCAGCGGGAATCCTGACATCAACGCGAAGGTCGCGGCCTTGCCGATATAGGTGACGGGCAGCGCGGCCACTCCGCGGCTGCGCACCACCGGCAGGGTCGCGGCAAGCAGAATGTCGCGGCCCAGCAGTGCGGCGACCACAGGCCACGGCACGATGTGAGCCAGCGCGAGCGCGACCGGCACCGCAACCATGTAGATCCTGTCCACCAGCGGGTCGAGCAGTTCCCCCAGCCGCGAGGACTGGTTGGGCACGATCCGCGCGATCTTCCCATCGGCCCAGTCGGAGACCCCACTGAACATCAGAATGGCCACCGCGGGGCCGTACGCACGCGGCACGAGCAGCAGGTAGACGAACACCGGGACCAGGATGAGCCGGATCACACTGAGAACGTTCGGGATCGTCAGCACCCGGCTCCGCATGGGTGAAACCTATCGGCCGATCTCCTACCGGAAGACCCCGGGCAGACTCAGCGCCGACATCGCATCCTCGCGCAGAGGGTTGTCGTGCACCATGTACGTCCACGTCGATGTGGGCCGGGCGAGCTTCGACAGGTCCAGGCCCGGTTCGGTCTCCAGGACGTTGGCGGTCTCGAATGTCTGCTGCGAGGCCTCGATCGCATCGGCGGCGAGGTGACCGAAGGCGTCGACCGCGAGCCGATGGAACTCATCCAGCGGGTTCTGCCGTCCGAGGGCGCGCAGATGGATGCTCTCCCGGATGTCGGCGAGGTAGGCCAGGTGATCGGCCCAGCCCCGATCGAGGTGGTAGAGCATTATCCGCCGGCAGATCCGTTCGAGGTCGTCGTCCGAACAGCTCTGGGCCAGTTCGGCGTACCGGTCCGGCGCCAGCTCGCGCAGCTCCTCGCGGGCGGCCGAGGTGCTCAGCAGGGTGTTGCGGCGCTCGACGATGATCGCCCGCTGCTGGGCGATGAGTTGGTTGTAGCGCCAGGTGTTGGCATGGACATCGAGTAGCCGGCCCTCGGCCACGCGCTGGGCGTGGTCGAGCAGCCCGGCCGCCTTCGGGCTGGTGATCCGGCCGGTCTCGTCGCAGTTCATCGGCAGTTTGCCCGGCTCCACGTGCCCGGTCACCACGTCGTCCTCCCAGCTGGCGAAGAACACCGACGATCCCGGGTCACCCTGGCGCCCCGCCCGGCCGCGCAACTGGTTGTCCAACCGCTCGGTCCGGTGACGGCCGGTGCCGACCACGTGGAGTCCGCCGAGGGCAGCGACGGCCTGTTTCTCCTCGGAGCCGTCGGCTGCGTCGGAACCGCCGAGCCTGATATCGGTGCCACGCCCGGCCATCTGGGTGGACACCGTCACTGCGCCGAGCTTGCCCGCCTCGGCGATGACCTGTGCCTCCTCCTCGTCGTTCTTGGCGTTGAGCACCGTGGCCGGCACCCCGCGGCGCACCAGCCTGCTGTGCAGGTCCTCCGACTCGGCGACGTCGTGCGTGCCGACGAGGATGGGCTGGCCGGTGGCATGCGTCTCGATGATGTGATCGAGGATCGCGTCGTTCTTCGCCGCGGCGGTGATGTAGACCCGATCGGGTTCGTCGACCCGGACACCTGGGGTGTTCGGCGGGATAGGCGAGACGCCCAGCGAGTAGAACTGGCGCAACTGCTCGCCGGCCGCCAGGGCGGTACCGGTCATCCCGCACACGGTCGGGTAGCGGTTGATCAGAGCCTGCACCGTGATGGTGTCGAGCACCTCGCCGGTCTCGGTGGTCTCGATTCCCTCCTTGGCCTCCACGGCTGCCTGCAGTCCGTCAGGCCAGCGCTGCAGCGTCGCTATCCGGCCGCGTGATGCATTGACGAGTTGCACGGCGCCGTCGCGGACGATGTAGTGCACGTCACGCTGCAGCAGCACGTGGGCGTGCAGGGCGATGTTGACCTCGGTGAGCGTCGTGGACACATGCTCCTCGGAATACAGGTCTATGCCGCCCAGCGCTCTCTCCAGTTTCTGGGCGCCCGCCTCGGTGAGGTGGACGTTGCGGCTGTCTTCGTCAGTGTCGTAGTCCTGGCCCGCGCTGAGCCGTCCCACCATTTCGACGATCTCCAGTCGCGGCGTCTCGCGGTGGGTGGTGCCGGCGAGCACCAATGGCACCAGCGCCTCGTCGACGAGGACCGAGTCCGCCTCGTCGATCAGGGCGACGTCGGGATTGGGTGAGACCAGGTCGGCGACATCGGTGACGAGCTGGTCGCGCAGCACGTCGAACCCGATCTCGTTGACCGAGGCGTAGGTGATGTCGCACTGGTAGGCCGCACGGCGCTCCGCAGCGCTGGACTCGGCCGTGATCCAGCCGACCGAGAGCCCCAGCGCCTCGATCAGCGGCCCCATCCATTCCGCGTCGCGGCGGGCCAGGTAGTCGTTGATGGTCACCACGTGGACATTGCGTCCGCCGAGTGCGTACCCGGCCGCGGCGATCGCGCCGGACAGCGTCTTTCCCTCACCGGTGGCCATCTCGATCACGTCACCGGCCATCATCCGCAGTGCACCCAGCAGCTGGACGTCGAACGGGCGCAGACCCGTTGTCCGCTCGGCGGCCTCCCGGGCCAGGGCCAGGAACTGCGGAACGTCGGCGGAGTCGGCCAGCTTCTCCAGATTCAGCAACCGCGCCGCCTTGGCGAGCTGGTCGTCGTCGAGGCCGGCGGCTTTGGCGTCGAACTCCGCCGCGGCCGTCACCTCGCCCATCGACTCGGCTTTGACCTTGTCGCTGCTCGCACCGAGCAGCCGCCAGAAACCCCGGCTCAGCCGGCTTTGACCCTGGACTGCTGAATTCTTCGCCACGGCGTCAACGGTACCGACGCTCAGGCCAGGTTCGAGCGCCGCGGGTAGGCCACTGCTGGGTCGGTCAGGGTGTTCACCACCGCCGGCAGGCCGCTGTCAAAGGCCCGGCGCAGCGCCGGACGCAACTCGGCCGGGGCGGACACCAGCTCACCGTGCCCGCCGAGTGCCCGCACCACCTCGTCGTATCGGGTAGCCGGGCGCAGGTCTGCCACCACGGAGTAGCCGTAGAGCATTTCCATCGGATGCTTTTCCAGCGCCCATATCCCGTTGTTGCCGATGACGGACACCACATGGACCCCGTGACGCACCAGGGTGTCCCATTCCATGCCGGAGAAGCCGAACGCACCGTCGCCCTGCAGGAGCACCACCTGCCGGTCGGGGCGCGCCAGTTTCGCCGCCAGCGCGTAGCCAGGTCCTGACCCCAGACAGCCGAAAGGTCCGCTGTCGAGCCACGCGCCTGCAACGTAGCTGTCGATGATCCGGCCCGCGTAGGAACCGAAGTCGCCGGCGTCGACGACGACGATCGCGTCGCGGTCGAGCAGTGGAATCAGCTCTGCGTAGACCCGCATCGGATGTAGCGGTGTGCGGTCGTCGGCCAGTTCGTTCGCCTCGGCCGCTCGCGCCTCGGTCTCCAGGCTGCGCAGCATGCCGATCCACTGCTCATGGTCGGGTGCCGCGGCCGCTGCCAACGCGCGCAGAGTCGCCGGCAGGTCGCCGTACAGCCCGGCGGCCACCGCGCGCGGGTGCTCTCGGTCGGGGGCGCACCGGTCGACGGCGATAAGCCGGGTGTCGTTTCCGAAGACCGCGCCGAAGCCGAGCCGGAAGTCCATCGGCACGCCGATGACCAGTGCCACATCGGCCTGTGCCAGTGCGGCCGAACGGGCGCGGGAGAACGCCAGATCCCGGTCTGCGCCGACGATCCCGCGCGCCATTCCGTTGGCGAACACCGGGATTCGCAGCGTCTCGGCCAGGTGCAGCAGTTCGTTCTCGGCATGCCCCCACCAGACATTCGTGCCGGCCATGATCACCGGCCGCTGCGCAGAGCCGAGAAGTCTCACGGCCTTCTCGATTTCAGCGCCGTCGGCGGGCGGTGGGGCCGCAACGTCGCTCAGCGCACCGGGCTCGCCGCGGTCGTGGGCCTCACCGAACACGTGATCCATCGGGAAATCGACGAACGCCACGCCGGACGGCGCGCCCACGGCGGCCCGCAGTGCGTCGTCGACCCGGTCTGCGACTGACGCGGGGGACTCGGCGGTGGCGGCGTAGCGCGTCAGTGGTGCCACGAACGGAACGTGGTCGATCTCCTGCAGTGACCCCATCCCCCAACGCAGTGCCGGGGCGCGCCCGCCGAGGACAAGCATCGGGGACTGGTTCTGGCTCGCGGCCCCCATGGCGCTCATCCCGTTGGTGACTCCGGGTCCGGCCGTCAGCGCCACCACCCCGGGGACCCGGGTAACTTTCGACCAGCCCTCGGCGGCGAAGGCCGCGGTCTGCTCGTGCCGGGTGTCGATGAGCCGGATACCCTCGCTACGGCAGCCGTCGTAGATCGAGAACAGGTGCCCTCCGGAGAGGGTGAACATGGTGTCGATCCCGCTGGCTCGCAACCGCCTGGCTATCAGCCTGCCCGCGTGCACGGTGTGCTCCATCGCTTCAGCGTAAACAGCTGTAGGGCCAACCAGCGAGGGAGTGCTGCCCCTGACACCGACGCTGGGGTAGCTTTCGCCGGGGACTGCCGCCGCATGGATGGAGAGCGCGTTGGAGGAATACGAGTCATCGCTGGACTGGGGGGCCGAACTCGTCCCATCGCTGTTGTGGATCCTCAAGTACTGGGCGGGAGCAGCGGTGATCACCCTGGTGGTGGTGATCCTGCTGGCCCGCTTCACCGTGTGGGGGCGGCAGTACTGGCGGATCACCGGCGACTACTTCAAGGGCTCCGATTCGGTCCGGATCTGGATCTGGCTGGCGGTCCTGCTGCTCTCGGTGATCATCATGGTCCGCATCGACGTGCTGCTGAGCTATTTCAGCAACGACCTCTACACGGCACTTCAGGTGGCCTTCGAGGCGACAAGCGCCAATGAACCGGAGATCCGCAGCGACGCCATCAGGGGCTTTTGGACCGCACTGGGCATCTTCGGGATCCTTGCCACCATCTACATCAGCATGGTGATGCTGGACATCTATCTGACTCAGCGTTTCATCATCCGGTGGCGGACCTGGCTCACCGCCCGACTCACCGGCGCCTGGCTCAATGACCGCGCCTACTACCGCGGTCGGTTCACCGACACTCAGACCGATAACCCGGATCAGCGGATTCAGCAGGATGTCGACATATTCACGACCGGTGTCGGTGGCACGCCGAACACACCGACCAACGGAACGGGTTCGACCCTGCTGTTCGGCGCCATCTCGTCGGTCACCACCGTCCTGGCGTTCATCCCGATCCTGTGGAACCTGTCCTTTCCGGTGACGCTCTTCGGCGTGACGCTGCCCAAGGCCCTGTTCTGGGTGGCGTTCGTCTATGTGTTCCTCGCCACCGTGGTGGCCATCTGGATCGGCCGTCCCCTGATCCGGCTCAGCTTCCGCAACGAGGCGACCAACGCCGCATTCCGTTACGCACTGGTACGCCTGCGTGATGCCGCCGAGGCCGTGGGGTTCTACCGAGGGGAGAAGACCGAGCGGGGAATTCTGCGCGAACGTTTCGACGGCATCATCACCAATTACCGCGACTACGTCCGCAAGACACTGCAATTCACAGGGTGGAATCTGGCGATGAGCCAGGCCATCACACCTCTCCCGCTGGCGGTGCAGGCCCAGAACCTCTTCAGCGGCAAGATGGATTTCGGCGACGTCACCCAGTCGGCCAGCGCGTTCTCGAGTATCACCAACTCTCTGTCGTTCTTCCGCAACGTGTACGACTCCTTCGCGGCGTATCGCGCCTCGATCATCCGCCTGTACGGCCTTGTCGAGGAATGCCATCAATCAGGCGTGATGCCGAGCCTGGAGACAGTGCCGAGTGCCGACGGTTCGCTACAACTCAGCCGGGTCGAAGTCCGCACACCGGCCGGTGGCCAATTGGTCGATCCGCTGGATCTGCGCCTGGAGTCCGGAGACAGCATGGTGATCACCGGACGCTCGGGGGCGGGCAAGACAACGCTGCTGCGCAGCCTCGCCCAGATGTGGCCCTACGCCTCGGGCACCATCCGCCGCCCAGCGGAGGGGAACGAGACCATGTTCCTCTCGCAGCTGCCGTACGTGCCGCTGGGTGATCTGCGCACCGTGGTGTCGTATCCGGCCGAGTCGGGGGAGATACCCGACGGCGAGTTGGAGCGGGTGCTCGGGCAGGTGGCCCTGTCACATCTGACCGGCCGACTCAACGAGGTCGCGGACTGGGCGAAGGTGCTCTCGCCCGGCGAGCAGCAGCGGATCGCATTCGCCCGCATTCTGTTGACCAGGCCCAGGGCGGTCTTCCTCGACGAAGCGACATCCGCTCTCGATGAGGGCCTGGAGTACGCGGTGTACGACCTGCTGCACAGCGAACTGCCCGCCATGATCCTGGTCAGCGTCAGCCATCGGCCCAGCGTCGACCAGCACCACCGGCAGCATCTGGAACTGCTGGGCGACGGCGAGTGGCGGCTGGGGCTGGTCGACAAGGATCCGGCTGGGGCCGGGCTGCCGTAGCAATCCGCCCGGCCTCCGGCGGCTAACTGACATGCTTGCCGGGTGGAGATGTACAGACCCTCGTTGGACTGGGCCAACGAGATCCCGCACTCACTGCTGTGGGTGGCCAAGTTCTGGACCGGCACAGCCCTGGCGACACTGGTCGTATTGACACTTCTGGTCCGCCACACCACGTGGGGCAGGCAGTTCTGGCGGGTCACCGGCGCCTATTTCCGCGGCCGCGCCAGTGCGATCGTGTGGGCCTGGCTGGGCGTGCTGCTGCTGTCTGTGCTGATCTCGGTCCGGCTCCAGGTTCTGCTGAGCTATCAGGGCAACGACCTGTACTCGTCGCTACAGGTGGCGTTCGAAGGTGCCGGCGCCGGTAATCCGGCAGTCAGAGACTCCGGGCAGAACGGGTTTTGGGCGGCCATCGTCACGCTGCTGGTGATCGCAGCCGTCTACATCTCCAGCCAGCTCCTCGACATCTACCTCACCCAGCGCTTCATCATCCGCTGGCGGGTGTGGCTCACCGACCGGCTCAGCGCCGACTGGCTCGGCGACGGCGCGTTCTACCGCGGCAGGTTCCTGGAGCATCCCATCGACAATCCCGACCAGCGCATCCAGCTCGACATCGACTCCTTCACCGCATCCACCGGGCTGGGCCCGAATGCGCCCACCTTCGGCACCCAGAACACGCTGCTTTTCGGCGCGATCAACGCGATGGTGTCGGTGGTGGCATTCACCCCGATCCTGTGGAACCTCTCCGGCCCGCTCACACTCTTCGGCATCACCATCGGGCACGCCCTGTTCTGGATCGCCCTGCTGTATGTGTTCGCCACCACGGTGATCGCGTTCTGGATCGGGCGGCCCCTGATCCGTTTCAGCTTCCGCAACGAACTCACCAACGCCGCCTTCCGCTACGCCCTGGTTCGGATGCGCGATGCCGCGGAGTCGATCAGCTTCTACCGCGGTGAGCGCGCCGAGCGATCGGTGCTCGGCCGGCGCTTCGCCGACGTCATCACCAACTACCGCGCGTACGTCGCACGCAGCCTGGTGCTGCTGGGCTGGAATCAGACCATCAGCCAGCTGGTCAATCCGCTGCCGCTCGTCGTCCAGGCCAAACGGCTGTTCAGCGCAGAGATCAGTTTCGGTGACGTCACCCAGTCGGCCGCAGCGTTCAGCAACGTCCACGACTCGCTGTCGTTCTTCCGGTCGGTCTACGACTCGTTCGCCGTCTACCGTGCCACCATCATCCGGCTCGACGGACTGGTGGACGCCGACGAACAAGCTCGGGCGCTGCCGCGGCTGGAGTCGGAGCCCAGCGGTGACGGCGCTCTGGAACTGCGCAATATCGAGGTCCGCTCACCGTCCGGGCAGTCACTGCTCGAGCCGCTCTCACTGCGACTGCAGCCGGGTGAGTCGCTGGTGATCACCGGCCCGTCGGGGTGCGGGCGAACCACATTGCTGCGCAGCATCGCGCGGCTGTGGCCCTACAGCTCCGGGCGGATGCGCGTACCCGATGGCGACCGGGACTCGATGTTCCTCTCGCAGGTGCCGTATCTGCCGCTGGGCGACCTGCGCGCGGTGCTGTCCTATCCGCACCTGGAATCGGAGATCCCCGACGAGAAGTTGACCGCAGCACTGGAGGATGTGGCGCTGGGCCACCTCGCGATTCGCCTCAACGAGACCGCCGACTGGGCCAAGACGCTCTCGCCGGGCGAGCAGCAGCGCATCGCGTTCGCGCGCATACTGCTGCACCGGCCGAAGCTAATCTACCTGGACGAGTCGACGTCGGCCCTCGACGAGGGTAACGAGTACACGCTGTACCGGCTGCTGCGTACGCGCCTGCCGAACAGCATCATGGTCTCGGTGACGCACCGGGGTGCAGTTCGGCAGCATCACGACTATCACTTGAAACTACAGGGCGACGGCCGCTGGGAACTCGAACGCGAAGCGGAGCCGCTTACGGTCTAGGGGCCCTTCGCGCACGCGGCGGCGTGTTCGCCGGCGCGCCGGCCGAAGAACGAGCCCTCACCCAGTTGGGTGCCACTCGAATAGCCCTTGCCGTCCTGGGCGATGTTGGAGGCGCACGCACCGGCCGCGTACAACCCGGGGATTTGGCTGCCGTCCTCGCGCAGCACCCGGCCATCGACATCAGTGGCCAAGCCGCCCACGGTGAAGCCCGAATACATCGCCTTTCCCAGCGAGAGGTCGAAGACCGCCCAGGGTCCATTGTCCTGTGCCGCAAGGAATTCCGGCTGCTTATGGAAGTCCGGATCCTCGCCCTTGGCCGCGTAGGTGTTGTAACGCTCCAGCGTGGCGGCCAGCCTGCCCTTCGGGATACCGAGGGCTGACTCCATCTCCTCGATGCTCTCGAATCCGTCGACGAACTTGATCAGCGGAAACGCTGGGCGTTCCAGGTGATCCTCGTCGACGATCAGGAATGCGGCGTGATCGGGCTGATCCATGACGAAACCCGAGGTGCGGGAATGGTAGGAATCCTCGGCGACGAATCGCTCACCCGACTTGTTCACGATGATTCCGGTCAGCAGGATCGCGGGCGGATACACCGGCGCGGTGATGAACGACTGGTCCATATGTTTGGTGGCTGCGCCGGCCGACACGCCGAGGCGGATTCCCAACCCGTCGTCGTAGGTGTTGCCGAGCACGAATGGCTTCTCGGCCAGTTCGGGTGTGTAGCGGGCCACCATATCCGGATTCATCACGAAGCCGCCGGCCGCGATCACCACCGCTTTGGCGCGGATCGTTCCGGTGTCGCTGAAGTGTTTCCACGACACCCCCACGACCGTGCCGTCATCGACGACGAGGTGCGTCGCTCCGGTCTCGTAGCGGATCTGAACACCCAGTTCGGCGGCGCGCTTGAGCAACAGGTCGATCACCATCGCGGCGCCCTGGGTGTCCCCGGGGACCGGGACCTTGTGGCCGCGCGGCGCCGGTCGGGCCATGTCCTTGAACGGCCACACCTTCTCGTTGCCGGTGTACATCAGGCCCTCGGTGTTGGGCTGGATCACCGCCTTCTCGGGGTAGTAGCTGCGCTCGAACGCGATACCGAGATCCTCCAGCCAGTTGAAGTGCTCGACGCTTCCCTCGCAGTACGCCCGGATCTTGTCGTGCTCGGGCTCGCGGGACATGGCGACGAGGTAGGTGTACATCTCCTCGGCGCTGTCGGTGAACCCGGTCGCCTCCTGTACGGCGGTGCCGCCGCCGAGGTAGAAATGGCCACCGGCCAGCGATGTGGTCCCGCCGGCGACGGCGGCGCGTTCGAGCACCAGTACCCGGGCGCCGCGGGCGGCCGCACTCACCGCGGCGCATCCGCCGCCGATTCCGAAACCGATCACCACCACATCTACCTCATCGGACCACTCGGCCACCTCGGAGGCGTCAACTGTCGCGGGAATGTCCAGGCCGCTCATGGCCGTCAGGATATCCCCGGGCCCGGAGGCTGGCGCCAACCTGTTCTAGTTCAGCTGAGCCCGGTGGCGGCGGCGTTGACCACGGCTCCGGCCGCGATGTCGGCGCGCAGCTGCTGATTGGTCGCCTGCCACGACACCGCCGCCGGCAGACGCCCCCAGGTGCTGTTGAACAGTCCGATCAGCACCGCATGCCCGTCCTCGGCCAGGGTGTAGACCGGCCCACCGGAGTCGCCCTTCTGGCTCACCACCCCGTTCGCCATCGTGAACCAGCCGTTGTTGACCCGCTCGATGGTGCCGCAGCTCTCGCCGGTAACCACACCGAAGTGGCACACCGGCTGGCCCGGTGCGAGGGCCATTCCCGGATCGGCGAGCAGTGTCCGCCCGCCGGGAAGCACATTGTTCACGGCCACGCCGGGGGCCAGGCTGATCGTCTGGTAGTCCGAGATCACCTGATCGGTGCGGACCACGGTGCCGTCGGGGGTGTTGTCACGCGAACTGGTCACCACCCCGATGAAGCGGCCGTCACGGTCGGTCACCATGCCGCTGCCGCGGCAGTGGCCCGCCGAGTAGGCGATACGCGCGACGGTGTCGACGTATCCCAGGGTGCAGACGACTGAGTCCTGCCGGATCTCCATGCCCGGGGACACCACCACGGTGTCGGCCTCGGCGGCCGGGACGCTCAGCGCCGTCAGGGACGCCACCGCGGCCCCGGCCGCCGCGGCCAGGACGAGGGATCGCACGAATCGCGCCACATGCACCCCGATCGGTCGGCGACCCCTGTCGGGGCCGGAGAACTGTGTCGGGATGTGTATCGGCGCGCGGTGGGATTCGTTACCGGGCCGAGATCAACCCAGGTCAGGGGATGGTGATGACCTGGCCGACCTCGATGTGGTCCGGGTTGGCGATGTTGTTGGCCTTGGCCAGCTCCGGGTATCGGTTGCCATCGCCGAGGTACTGCTTGGCGATGTTGAACAGAGTGTCTCCGGACACCACGGTGTGGGTGCGGGGTGCGGGCACCTCGTTGACCACCGGGGCGACCTCGACGACCTCTTCCGCCGCCGGCGGCGGCGGTGCGTCGGTATCGGTCCGGGAGTTCCAGGCGGCGCCGTCTGCGGCGTAAAGCACCAGGTTACGGTCATCTTGCAGGACCAGGCGGACGTCCTTCTTGCCCTTGGTCTTGGTGTCCCACACCGGCTTGTCGCCGGCGTAGATCACGAAGTTGCCGTCTTTCTGGACCTCCGCACGGTCGGCGCCGGTGCCGTCGGTGCCGGTCGCCCACTCGGCTTGCCCGCGCACGGCCAGAACGAGGTTGCCGTCGTCCTGAAGCGTCAGCGTGTAGGCCCCGTTGTTGGATGTGAGCGAATCGCCACGGCCCAGCTTCTGCCCGGCGTTGAGTGTGTCTCCCACGAGTGTCTAACCTCCTCATATGCCGCCCCGTCCGGGGCGGGCGAGGCCGAGCCTACTGGAAAATCACAACCTCTCGGCGGGCACCGGGCAAACTCCGGCAAACACCGCGGCGGGGCCGGCGCGACGGTTAGGAGTCGAACCCAAGGCCCAGGCGATCGAGGGTACGCAGGAAGATATTGCGCCGGCCGCCATGGTGGTCGGCCCGGTCCAGCGACCACCGGGTGGCCTGGATGCCGATGCTGGCGAGGGGTTCCGGGGGGAAGGGCAACGGGCGGCGGCGCACCATCTGCAGCCGGGTGCGATCGGTGTCGCGGCCGTCGAGCAGATCGAGACACACGTCGGCGGCGAACCGGGTCGCCCCCACCCCGAGGCCGGTGAACCCGTTGACATAGGCGACCCTCCCCCGTGCCGCCAGTCCCCAGTGCGCGCAGAACCGGGTGTTGGTGTCGATCGGCCCCGCCCAGCGGTGGGCGAACCGGACGTCGGTGAGTTGGGGGAAGGTGATGAAGAAGTGCGCGGCGAGCCGGCGGAAGGACTCCGGACGGTCTTCATATCGGGCATCGACCCGGCGGCCGAAGTAATAGACGGCGTCGTAGCCGCCCCACAGGATCCTGTTGTCCTCGGACAGCCGGTAGTAGTGGAACTGGTTGGCGCTGTCCCCGACTCCCTGGCGTGCGCGCCAGCCGATGCGGTCCAGCTGGGCGTCGGTGAGCGGTTCGGTGCCCAAGACGTAGTCATAAACCGGAACGGTGTTGAGCCGGTTGCGGCGCAGCAGGCTGCGAAACACGTTGGTGGCCAGCACGGCCCGCGCGGCAGTGATGGTCCCGGTCGCGGTGGTCGCCGAGACGGCGTCTCCGTCGCGCCGAATTCCCAGTGCGGCGGTGTTCTCGTGGATCCGCACACCAGACTCCGCGCATGACCGGGCCAGCTCCATCACCAGGCGAGCGGGGTGCACGATCGCACAGTCCTCGGCGAAGAGGCCGGCCCGATACGTCGGCGAGTCGATCTGTTCGCGTACCGCCGCCTGATCGAGGAACACCCCCTCGCCCTCGTCGGCCGCCTCGGCAAGCCCGGGCACCTGGTGTGGCTCGGTGGCCACCGAGAGCATGCCGGTGCGCTCCCACTCCACCTTCATGCCGTAGGTCTCGATATCGCGCTCCATGCCGAGAAGGTTCTCGGCGCCCAGGCGGGTCAGCGTGTCGAACTCCGCGGGCCAGCGGGCCTTCCCGTTGGCGGCGCCGTGGGTGAGGCTCGCATCGACGAACCCGCCGTTGCGGCCCGAGGCCGCCCAGCCCAGCCGCTGCGCCTCGATCAGAACGATCCGCGACCCGGGATTGCGTTCGGCGGCGTGCAGTGCGGTCCA
Organism: Mycobacterium sp.; assembly: GCA_018883075.1. Classification (GTDB taxonomy): domain Bacteria; phylum Actinomycetota; class Actinomycetes; order Mycobacteriales; family Mycobacteriaceae; genus Mycobacterium. Next base: position 8,319 of record VEQU01000007.1, on the reverse strand, counting down.
CAGCCCGGTGTATCCCCCACCGACGATCAGCAGGTCGCAGCGGTCAGAGCCGGTCAGCGGCTCGAATTCGGGCCGCGTCTCGAGTAGGGCCGGGTCGAGCCACATCGATCCGACCGCCGCCGGGGCCAGGGCGCGGTCGATGAGGGCGGGGTCCACCTCGCGGTCGAAGACGGTCTGCATGTCTGACGATGTTGCCAGGCCTACTTGGCCAGGCGGGCCAGCACCGGCCCTGCGATGGCCAGGATGAACACGTACGGGGTGGCGACGGCGCTGAGCATCCCTCCGCCCGCCCCCGCCAACCCGATGATCACCAGGGAGAACTCGCCGCGAGCGATGAGCGCGGCGCCGGCCCTGCGGCGGCCCGCCGGACCGGCGCCGTCCCGGCGGGCGGCGAAGGAGCCGGTGATGAACTTGGTCGCAGCGGTCACCAGGGCCAGACCGAAGGCGAAAGGCAGCATGGGCAGAAGATCGGCGGGCGCGACCGACAGCCCGATCGCAACGAAGAACACCGCCGCGAACAGATCGCGCAGCGGGTTGAGCACACCGCGAGCCCGATCGGCGACCGGCCCGGTCAGCGTCAGGCCCACCAGGAATGCGCCGACGGCAGCCGAGGCGTGCAATTCTTCGGCGACGGCCGCAACGATCAGCGTCAGGCCGAGGATCCGCAGCAGAAGTTGCTCGTCCTCCGGGTGGCCCAGCAGCCGGCCGACGTGGTGGCCCCACCTGTAGGACAGCGTGAACGCCAGAGCGAGCGCCCCGAGAGCCACGCCCGTCCAGATGATCGCCTCGAGTGCCGTTCCCCCGGACGCGAGCACGGTCAGCACCGGCAGATAGGCCGCCATCGCGAAGTCCTCCAGCACCAGCACCGACAACACCGCCGGGGTCTCCCGGTTGCCGAGGCGGTCGAGATCACCCAGCAGCCGCGCGATCACCCCGGAGGACGAGATGTAGGTGATGCCGGCGAGGGCGACAATGCCCACGGCGTCGAGCCCCAGCAGCCACCCGGCGAGCGCCCCGGGAACGGCGTTGAGGGCCACGTCCACACCGGCCGACGGCAGATGGCGGCGCAGCGACTCGGAGAACTCGCGCACGGAGAACTCCAGGCCGAGGGTCAGTAGCAGCAAGACCACCCCGATGGAGGCACCGGTCTCCACGAACTCGGCGGCGGCATCCACCGGTGCCACACCGCCGGTGCCGAGGAACAGACCGGCCAGCAGATACAGCGGGATGGGCGAGAGTCCGCATCGCCGCGCCGCCGAGCCGAGGACCGTGAGCGCCAGCAGGATGGCCCCGAGCTCGAAGAGCAGCGGCGCCGATACCGACATCGGTTCAGCCTTGGTCGACGAGGTGCCGGACGGCTGCGATGCCGTCCCCGGTACCGATCACCACCAGCACGTCGCCGACCTGCAGTGGTTCCTCGGGTCCCGGCGAGGCGAGCACCCGGTCGCCGCGCACGATCGCCACGATCGAGGCACCGGTGCGGGTGCGGGCCCGGGTGTCGCCGAGGGGGCGTCCGCAGTAGGGCGAACCCGTTCCCACTTCAACCTGGCCCGCGTCCAGGCCGGGGATCTCCTTGGTCAGGTCCGCATAGCTCTCCACCATCCGCGGTGCTCCGAGAATCTGCGCCAGCGCCTCGGCTTCCCTCTCAGTGAGTCGGAACACCCGCCGTGCGGTGTCGGGATCCTCGCTGGTGTAGACGAAGACCTCGAAATCGCCCCTGCGGCGGGCGATCACACCCACCCGGTCGCCGTCGGAATTGTCGAACTCGTAGCGCAGTCCGACACCGGGCAACAGGGTCTCGTTGACGTCCACGGCTGCTAGCTTCTCGCACCGGCCACCGAAACCGCGGCGGCGGGGGCTGAGTTTTGCGGCTCCCAACCGGGCGGACCGAAAATGTAGGACAGCCGGTCACGCCAGCGCTCGGCAGCCCGTACGTCATGAGCGATGGCCGCGTACTCGCGGGTTTGCAGCTTCCAGATGTTGAACGTGTCGACGGGCTTGGTCAGGCCGTAATGCGGCCGGAAGGTCTCGGGCTGGAAGGTTCCGAACAACCGGTCCCAGATGATCAGGATTCCGCCGTAGTTGCGATCCAGGTACTGAGCGTCCATACCGTGGTGCACCCGATGGTGCGACGGGGTGTTGAAGACGAACTCGATCACCCTGGGGAGCTTTCCGATGTGCTCGGTGTGGATCCAGAACTGGTAGACCAGACTGATGGAGAAACTGGTGAACACCATCCACGGCGGAACCCCGAGCAGGGGAAGCGGTGTCCACATGATGATCTCGCCGCTGTTGTTCCACTTCTGGCGCAGCGCGGTCGCGAAGTTGAAGTAGCGGCTGGAGTGGTGCGCCTGGTGCGTCGCCCAGACGATCCGTACCCGGTGTGCGATGCGGTGATATGCGTAGAACAGCAGGTCGGTTCCCACCAGTGCGATGACCCAGGTGTACCACTTGCTCGCAGACAGCTGCCATGGCGCGACGTAGACGAACAGTGCGGCGTAACCCACCAGCGCCAGGAACTTCCACGCCGCCATGGTGAAGACCGACACCAGACCCATCAGGATCGAGGCACGGGCGTCTCGGGCAAGATACGCCCCCCGGGCGGGCTCGTCGAGGTCTTCCAGTTTGCGGGCGGCGGCCCATTCGACGGCCAGCAGAATCAGGAAGAAGGGGATTGCGAACAGCACCGGATCGCGCATCGGCGGGGGCATCAGCGACAGCACGTCCCAGACCCGTTCCATGGGAGGGAGTCTAGCCGCGGATATCGTGACGCCCGGACGAACTCAGACGAGGGAGACGGCGGTGAACAGGAGCTGGACGCTGCTGCTCTGCGCCATCGTCGCAGAGGTGGCCGGCACGCTGTCGCTGCGGGCATCGCAGGACCACCTGGCCTGGCTTGTGCTGGTGGCGGCCGGCTACACCACGACGTTCTTTCTTCTGAGTCTGGTCCTGCGGGCTGGCATGCCGGTCGGAGTCGCTTACGGGGTCTGGGGTGCGCTGGGCACCGCGGCGACCGCAGCCGGCGGCACCGTGCTGTTCGGCGACCCGTTCACGACCGCAATCGCGATCGGTGTCGGCCTGATCATCGGTGGCGTTCTGCTTGTCCAACTCGGCTCGGCCCAGGCGGCCCGGACGGCGGCGAGCACGGGTGGCGGCGAACGCGGATGACCGGGCCATGAGCTGGGCGGCACTGGCGGGTGCGATCCTGCTCGAAGTGTTGTCGACACTGGGCCTTCGCGCATCCGAGGGATTCCGCAATAAGAAATGGATCGTCCCGGTGCTGATCGGCTACCTCGGTTCCTTCGCAATGCTGTGGTTCACACTGTCGCTCGGGATGCCGGTCGGTATCGCCTACGGCATCTGGACGGCGTGCGGGGTCGCACTGGTCGCGATCCTGGGGCGCGTCCTGTTCGCCGAGCCCCTGACCCGACAGATGCTGGCCGGCATCGCTTTGATCATCGTGGGCGTTGTGGTGATCGAGATGTCGGGCACGTTCTGAGCGACATGGTGCCGCACCCCGTGTCACGCCAGCCATTACCGCCCACTGGTCGGACACACGGAGCAAGATGTCAGCCATGACGTCGCTGTCCGCGCTCGCCGAGCGGTTCGGAGTCGCGACCTCCTACTACGACTGGAGCGGACGGCTGGTCACTGTCAGTGACTCGACCGTCCTGGCCGTCCTCGCCTCCCTGGGCGTCCGAGCGGATACCCCCGAACAGTGCACCGAAGCGCTCGCCGATAGCGATCGGCGCTACTGGTCACAGGCACTGCCGCCGACAATTGTGACCCGTTCGGGTGCTGACTACTGCTTCTGGGCGCATGTCGATCATGGCGCGCCCGCGCAGGTGTGGATCCGGCTCGAAGACGGGACAGTGCGCTCCGACCTCCGCCAGACGGAGAACTTCACTCCGCCGTTCGGCATCGACGGCCGTCTGGTCGGAGAGGCCAGCTTCGTGCTGCCGCCGGACCTGCCGCTGGGTTACCACAGGCTGCATCTGCGCTCGAATGACAGCGAGTTCGACACCGCGCTGATCGTCACGCCCGCCTGGCTGGGACTGCCGGCGCGCATGGGAGCACGCCGGACGTGGGGGCTGGCGACCCAGCTCTACAGCGTGTGGTCTGAACAGTCCTGGGGTATCGGGGATCTCGCCGATCTGGCCGATCTCTCGGTGTGGGCGGGATCGCGTCATGGGGCCGGGTACGTCCTCGTCAATCCGTTGCACGCCGCCGCCCCCACCGCACCGATGGAGCCCTCCCCGTACCTACCGACCTCGCGGCGGTTCGTCAATCCGCTCTACCTGCGGGTGGAGGCCGTACCCGAATTCGCGTTCCTGCCCAAGCGAAGCCGGGTTCATACGCTGCGCAACGCGGTCGCCTCCCGAGCCCGCTCATCCGACATCATCGACCGCGACCGCGCCTGGGCCGCCAAGCGCGAGGCGTTGGCGATGGTGTTCGAGGTGCCCCGAACGGCGGGGCGCGAACTGGCCTTTGCGGCCTACAAGCAGCGCGAGGGAGCCGCGCTCGACGATTTTGCGATCTGGTGCTGTCTGGCCGAGGAGTACGGCGCCGACTGGCGCAGCTGGCCCACAGCCGTGCAGCATCCGCGCCACCCCGCGGTCGCCGATTTCGCGGCGTCGCACCCACACTCGGTGGACTTTCATCGCTGGTTGCAGTGGCAACTCGACGAGCAACTCGCCGCCGCCCAGGGTCAGGCGCTACGTACCGGAATGCCGCTGGGGATCATGCACGACCTTGCGGTCGGAGTGCATCCGACCGGAGCCGACTCGTGGGCGCTGCAAGACGTGCTGGCGCTGGGCGTCACCGCCGGTGCGCCACCCGACGAGTTCAATCAGCTCGGACAGGACTGGTCACAACCCCCGTGGCGACCGGATCGCCTTGAAGAGCTTGGCTACCAACCCTTTCGGGCCTTGATCCAGGCTGTATTGAGGCACGCGGGCGGCGTACGGATCGACCACATCATCGGATTGTTCAGGCTGTGGTGGATTCCGGAGGGCGCTGCGCCCACAGAGGGCACCTACGTGCGGTACAACCACGACGCCATGATCGGCATCGTCGCGCTGGAGGCCCATCGGGCAGCAGCGGTGGTCGTCGGCGAGGACCTCGGCACGGTGGAGCCGTGGGTTCGAGACTACCTGCGGGAGCGCGGACTGCTGGGCACCTCGATCCTGTGGTTCGAAATCGACGCCGAAAGCCGCGGACCGCTGGCGGCCGAAAGATGGCGGGAACTGTGCCTGTCATCGGTGACCACTCACGACCTGCCGCCCACTGGAGGCTATCTGGACGCCGAACATGTGCGGTTGCGCGACGCGCTGGGTCTGCTGACCCGCCCCGCCTCGGATGAACTGGACGACCATCGCGCCGTGCGGCAGGCCTGGGTGGCCGAACTGCGCCGGGTGGGATTGCTGGGCGAGGACGAGGGCGAACAGGACGTCACCCTCGCACTGCACCGGTACCTCGGGCGAACCCCGTCACGGCTGCTGGCCTTGGCGCTGACCGATGCCGTCGGTGAGCGGCGCACCCAGAATCAGCCCGGCACCACCGATGAGTACCCCAACTGGCGGGTTCCCCTGGCCGGCCCGGACGGTGTGCCGATGCTTCTGGAGGACGTCTTCACCGACGCTCGGGCCGCGCTGCTGGCCGATGCCATGCGCTCGGCCACCGAGCCGCCGTAGTCGTGAGCGGGCCTGCTGCTACGACCATGCCCAGGTGTGCGATCCGGTCACTCCGGTGAACGCGACGTAGCCGTCCGCGGTAGCGGTCGCGGTGGCGCCGTTGACCGCCGCCGTGCCGTTCCACACCAGCACGCCGTCACGGTAGATCGACCGGGTGGCCCCGAGCGTCGGCACCGCCACCGTTCCTGAGGTGCCGGCCGGCGCCTCGACCGTTAGCCGGAACACGTCATCTCCGAGCTCCCACCGCGCGGCGATCACGCCGGCGAGGGTGGGGACCCGGCCCTGCGCCCACTGAAGGCCTTCGGGGAAGGGTTTGACCTGCCAGGTGCCGTAGGCGATCGACGTGGGGGTGATGCCCACGACGTAATCGGACAGAGTCGAGGTGGCTCCGGTGCCCCAAGCGTGCGACGCGGAATCCCCGAATAGGTACGGGATCGAGCCGGACAGGTTGCCACCCGGCAGGTTGATCCGCTCCCAGGTGGTGCTGCCGGCATCGCTGTTGGCCATGTAGCCCCATGTCGCCACCATCTGCTCCATCCCCAGATCGGGCCGGCCGGCGATGTAGTTGGCCGGGAGGTTGAAGCTTCCGATGAACGGCGACACGATCGTGGGGTATCCGCTGATGCCCTCCTGCGCGGCCCGCACGCCGAATGCGGTGCTCAAGGTGTCCGAGAGGCTCTGAACGATCTGGGCGGACTTTTCGGCATCGGCCACCCCGTAGTACACCGCCCAGGCGTTGGCATCCTGGACGACGAAACCGCGCCGGTCCGTCGAGGCGTCATAGGCGCCGAGTTCGGGGTTCCACAGTTGGGTGTTGATCGCGGCCTTAAGGGCGGCGGCCTGGGTGTTGTACTGCGCCGCTGCGGCGATGTCGCCGATTGCGAATGCCAACAGGGCGGCGTTGCGGAGGCTGTCGTACTGGATCACGTTGGTGGCGGTGACCTGTCCAACCGCGCGCCCGACCACACTCCAGTCCAGGCTGGCAATCTGGGGCACGTCGACAAGTCCGGTCGCCGGGTTGATCAGCGAGTTGCCGTAGGTGACCGCGCGCTGGATGGCCTGCCAGTTCCGGCGGACGAACTCGGTGTCACCGGTGAGCTTGTAGTAACTGCCCACGTTCTGTGCGAGCGCCATCGAGTAGCTGGCACCCCAGAATTCGCAACCGCCTCGGCTCACCCCGCTGCAGACACCCGCCGCAGGACCGGGCTCGTCGAGGGTGGATGGCACCGCGAACGGCAGGCTGAGCGGTTCGATGACGAACTGTGCCACCGGGTTGTCGCTGACTATCTGCAGGCTGTTGGCCGCCACCGTGTCGCCGTACTCCCCCAACACGGTATGCAGGGTCTTGCCGGCGGAGAGCAGGTCCCCGGCCCAGATCGCACGATCGCGCTTCGCCGCCTCGCCAAGTATCGACAGCGGATAAGGCCCGTTGAAACCTGGTGTGCCCGCGGGGATTACGTCCAGATTCACGGTGTATGCCCCGGCGTACCAAATCCGGTTGATCAGATCGGAATCTGACAGGAAATTGCCCTCGTAGCGGTCCGGGGCACGCAGGGGGGCCGTCATCTCGGTGAGGATGTTGGTCAGGGTCACGGTGCCTGGGAGATTCAGCACGATCCGTTGGTAACGGAATCCGCCCTGCAGCTGTGCGCCCTGCCAGGACCCGTTCCCGAGGATCGGAACGATCTGGAATGTCCACGGGTCACCGGAGTTGGCGAGCAGCGCCGAGCTCAACGCTCCGTCGCCGATTGCCGTCAAATTGGACAGCGACTCACTGTAGGAGGCCTGCAGGAGATTCGGCGTCGCACCGTAGTAGCTGAACCGTGTGTAACCGCCGACGTCCTGGCCGTAGTCGAGGATCACCATTGGCGCCTGCGACCCGATGCCGTAGGTCAGGGTGATCTCGCCGTTGTCGCCGATGGTGACACCGTCGTTCTTGTAATACAGGCTGACCGGCGTGACGATGCAGGGCCGGCCTTCCGAGCACCCGTCGGGCGTCAGAACGTAGCGCTGCCACCCCTGCTCGACGGCGATCGGGGTCGCCGAGAGCACCTGCGCGTCTCCGGCGATGGGGGCCACGGGCTGGGTGGGGTCGACGGTGACCGCCACCCGTGCCGGCACCGAGTTGGTGTACGGCGTGGCCAGTCCGAGAAGTTGCAGGTTGTTGACGATCTGCGGTCCCAGCACGGGGATGTAGGACAGCATGTCGACGATGCCGTGAAAGTGCGGGAACGTCCCAGGTGTCTGATCGTCGACCACGATGTTGAACTGGTCGAAACCGCCGAGTTCGTTCATCGTGGCGGGGGCGGTGTAGGTGAAGTCTCCGGTGGCCTCGTCCACGTCGAGCAGACCGCCGTCCTGCGGGTTGCCGATATAGGTGTAGTAGATCGTGTCGCCATCGGCGTCTTCGACGCCGAAGTTGCCGGTGATCACCGCCTGGCCGGTGGCGCTGGTGGTCTGGCCGTAGATCACCGGAGTGATGGTCGGCGAGGAGTTGAAGAACTCGCGGCGGATCGCGGCCAGCAACCCCCAGTCGGCCGGGCTGTCGGCGGGCTGACCGGGATTGGTGGGCGCGGTCACGGCGGCGGGAATCGAGGGCGCGCCGACGTCCGGCTCGAGCGCAGCC
>VEQU01000054.1 GCA_018883075.1 Mycobacterium sp. | reverse complement strand
ATCCTGGCCAAGACCATCAAGGGGTACACCCTCGGATCGCACTTCCAGGGCCGCAACGCCACCCACCAGATGAAGAAGCTTGCGCTGCAGGATCTCAAGGACTTCCGCGAAGAGATGCGGATCCCGATCAGCGACGCCGAATTGGAGAGCAATCCCTATCTGCCGCCGTACTACCATCCGGGCCCCGAGGCGCCGGAGATCCGCTACCTGCTCGACCGGCGCACCGCGCTGGGCGGGTTCGTCCCGGCGCGCCGCACCACCTCGCGGCCGTTGACACTGCCATCGCGTGAGATCTACCAGGCCCTCAAGCAGGGTTCGGGTCAGCAGGAGGTCGCCACCACGATGGCGTGCGTGCGGGTGTTCAAGGAGCTGTTGCGCGACAAGAACATCGGTTCGCGCATCGTGCCGATCATCCCCGACGAGGCGCGCACCTTCGGGATGGACTCCTGGTTTCCGACGCTGAAGATCTACAACCGCAACGGACAGCTCTACACGGCAGTGGATGCACAGCTGATGCTCGCCTACAAGGAAAGCGAGACCGGCCAGATCCTCCACGAAGGCATCAACGAGGCGGGCTCGGCGGCCTGCTTCACCGCCGTCGGCTCGTCCTACGCGACGCACGACGAGCCGATGATCCCGGTCTACATCTTCTACTCGATGTTCGGTTTCCAGCGCACCGGCGACAGCTTCTGGGCCGCGGCCGACCAGATGGCGCGCGGCTTCGTCCTGGGCGCCACCGCCGGCCGCACCACTCTGACCGGTGAGGGCCTGCAGCACGCCGACGGTCATTCGCTGTTGCTGGCGTCGACGAATCCCGCTGTGGTGGCTTATGATCCGGCGTTCGCCTACGAACTCGCCTACATCATCGAGAGCGGGTTGCAGAGGATGTTCGGTGAGAACGCCGAGAACATCTTCTTCTACATCACCATCTACAACGAGCCCTATCCGCAGCCGGCCGAGCCGGAGAACCTCGATGTCGACGGGCTGCTGCGGGGCATCTACCGCTATCGGGCGGCGACCGAGAAGCGCACCAACACCGCGCAGATCCTGGCCTCGGGGGTGTCGATGCCCGAGGCGCTGCGCGCCGCCGACATGCTCGCGCAGCGCTGGGACGTCGCCGCGGACGTGTGGTCGGTGACGAGCTGGAACGAACTGCACCGCGATGGGGTGGACGTCGAGCGGCAGATCCTTCGCCACCCGGATCGGCCCGCTCCGGTGCCGTACGTCACCGAGGTGCTGTCCAGGACCTCCGGACCGGCGGTGGCGGTGACGGACTGGATGCGCGCGGTGCCCGAGCAGATCCGGCCGTGGGTGCCGGGCACCTACGTCACCCTCGGCACCGACGGGTTCGGGTTCTCCGACACCCGGCCGGCCGCCCGGCGGTATTTCAACACCGACGCCGAGTCGGTGGTGGTCGCCGTGCTCGAGGCGCTGGCCCGAGACGGCGCCATCGACCCCTCGGTGCCGGTGGCCGCGGCGCGGGAGTACCGGATCGACGACGTCATGGCGGCACCCGAGCAGACCAGCGACTCGGGGGTCGCCTGACCGCGGATTTGGCGTTTTCGGCCAAAAATTGGCGTAGCTTTTAGAGGTGCCCGACAACAAGCGGACGGCCGTCGCCCGCTCGCCGCTGGAACTGCTCGACAACGTCCCGGAGTCGACGCTGCGCCGCCTCAAGCAGTACTCCGGCCGGCTGGCCACCGAAGCCGTGCACGCCATGACCGAGCGGCTGCCGTTCTTCGCCGGCCTGGAGGCCTCCCAGCGGGCCAGCGTCCAGCTGGTGGTGCAGGCCGCGGTGGTCAACTTCGTGGAGTGGATGCGCGATCCGAACAGCGAGGTCGGCTACACCGCCCAGGCGTTCGAACTGGTGCCCCAGGATCTCACCCGCAAGATCGCGCTCGCCCAGACCGTGGAGATGGTGCGGGTGACCATGGAGTTCTTCGAGGAGGTCGTCCCGCTGGTGGCCCGCACCGACGAGCAGCTGACCGCGCTCACCGTCGGGATCCTGCGCTACAGCCGGGACCTGGCGTTCGCCGCCGCCACCGCCTACGCCGACGCCGCCGAGGCGCGGGGCTCGTGGGACAGCCGGATGGAGGCCAGCGTGGTCGACGCCGTGGTCCGCGGCGACACCGGCCCGGAGTTGCTGTCGCGGGCGGCGGCGCTGAACTGGGACACCACCGCGCCGGCCACGGTGGTGGTCGGGACCCCGCAGCCCGGGCGCGAGGACTCCTCCGGCGAGGCGGTCCGGGACATCGCGGCGCGCCACGACCGCGCGGCCCTGGCCGACATCCACGGCACCTGGCTGATCGCCATCATCTCCGGCCCGCTCACCCCCACCGACCGCTTCTTCAACGATCTGCTCGGCGCGTTCTCGGACGGGCCGGTGGTGATCGGGCCCACCGCGCCCATGCTCACCGCCGCCTATCTCAGTGCGGGCGAAGCGATTTCGGGTATGAACGCGGTCGGCGGCTGGAGCGGGGCGCCGCGGCCTGTGCCCGCCCGCGAGCTGCTGCCCGAACGCGCCCTGCTCGGCGACACCTCGGCGGTGGCGGCGCTGTACAACGAGGTCACCAGGCCGCTCGCCGATGCCGGGCCGGCATTGTCGGAGACCCTCGACGCCTATCTCGACAGTGGCGGCGCCATCGAGGCCTGTGCCCGGAAACTGTTCGTTCATCCAAACACGGTCCGCTACCGCCTCAAGCGGATCACCGACTTCACCGGTCGTGATCCCACCGTCCCGCGCGATGCCTACGTGCTGCGGGTGGCCACCACCGTCGGCCGGCTGGGCTACCCGGCCTCCCCGCAGGAGATACCCCAGACCTCAACAAACAGCCCCGCCGCCGCGCTGGTACCGCCGCTCGTCGGCGCCGGGCCCCGCCCGGCCGGCCGGTAGCAGATCGCGGGACGGTCTCGCTGATATCGCGTCCGGGGCGGTTTTTGTAGGGGTCCCACAAAAACCTAAGATAAGGTTCATAATCTTGTACACCCCGTAAATCGACGTTCACAGTGTTCTCTTAGAGATGTGATCGCCTTCCTCGCGCCCGGACAGGGGTCGCAGACCCCCGGCATGCTCGCCGAATGGCTCGAGCTGCCCGGCGCGGCCGACCGGATCTCGCTCTGGTCGCAGGTCAGCGGCCTCGATCTCGCCACCCTCGGCACCACCGCCACCGCAGAGGAGATCACTGACACCGCGGTCACCCAGCCGCTGGTCGTGGCGACCACCCTGCTGGCATTCGGTGAGCTCGCCAAGCGCGGCCTGCCCACGACCACCCTCGTCGCAGGCCACTCCGTCGGCGAGATCGCCGCCTACGCCATCGCCGGCGTCATCTCCGGAGACGACGCGGTGAAGCTGGCGGCGGTGCGCGGCGCCGAGATGGCCAAGGCGTGCGCGGTCGAGCCCACCGGGATGTCGGCGGTCCTGGGCGGCGACGAGGCCGAGGTGCTGGCCCGCCTGGACGCCCTCGAACTCATCCCGGCCAACCGCAACGCGGCCGGCCAGATCGTGGCCGCCGGCTCAGTGGCCGCGCTGGAGAAGCTGGCCGAGGATCCCCCGGACAAGGCCCGGGTCCGCCAGCTCGCCACCGCCGGCGCATTCCACACCCACTACATGGCCTCGGCGCTCGACGGCTACGCCGCGGCTGCCGCGGAGATCTCGGTGTCCGACCCGACCATGACGCTGCTGTCCAACTGCGACGGCCGGCCGGTGACGTCCGGATCGGACGCGCTTGCGAAACTCGTCGCGCAGCTCACCCGCCCGGTGCGCTGGGATCTGTGCACCGAGACCATGCGCAACCTCACCACCACGGCGATCGTCGAGTTCCCGCCCGCGGGCGCACTGACGGGCATCGCCAAACGTGAACTTCGGGGCGTCGCGACACATGCCGTCAAGACACCCGCGGACCTGGATGGGCTCACCGGGCTCTGAATCAGGGTTTTACAGCAGTAGGAACGATCAACCGAGTAACACCAACCACGAAGGGAGCCACACAGTGGCCGCCAGTCAGGAAGAAATCATCGCCGGTCTCGCCGAGATCATCGAAGAGGTCACCGGTATCGAGCCGTCCGAGGTGACCCCGGAGAAGTCCTTCGTCGACGACCTCGACATCGACTCGCTGTCGATGGTGGAGATCGCGGTGCAGACCGAGGACAAGTACGGCGTGAAGATCCCCGACGAGGACCTCGCCGGTCTGCGCACCGTCGGTGACGTGGTTGCCTACATCCAGAAGCTGGAAGAGGAGAACCCCGAGGCCGCCGCCGCGCTGCGCGAGAAGTTCGCTTCGGAGAAGTGACGGTGGCTCCGGCAGGTTCCTACGGGGGACCGTCCACAGGAAACGGGTATCCGAACGTCGTGGTGACCGCCGTCGAGGCGACCACGGCACTCGGCCCCGACGTCGACAGCACGTGGAAAGCGCTGCTGGCCGGGGAGAGTGGCATCCGGGTCCTCGAGGACGAGTTCGTCACCAAGTGGGACCTGCCGGTGCGCATCGGCGGGCATCTCGTCGACCCGATCGACGACCACATGACCCGACTGGACCTGCGCCGGATGTCCTATGTCCAGCGCATGTCGAAGTACCTCGGCACCAAACTCTGGGAGGGCGCCGGCTCCCCGGAAGTCGACCCGGATCGCTTCAGCGTCGTCATCGGCACGGGCCTGGGCGGCGGCGAGAAGATCGTCGAGACCTACGACCTGATGAATGAGGGCGGCCCCCGCAAGGTGTCCCCGCTCGCGGTTCAGATGATCATGCCCAACGGCGCCGCGGCGGTCGTCGGCCTGGAACTGGGCGCGCGCGCCGGGGTGATCACCCCGGTGTCGGCGTGCTCGTCGGGGTCCGAAGCCATCGCGCACGCCTGGCGGCAGATCGTCATGGGTGACGCCGACATCGTGGTCTGCGGAGGCGTCGAGGGCATGATCGAGGCGCTGCCGATCGCGACGTTCTCGATGATGCGTGCGATGTCGACCCGCAACGACGATCCCGAGGGTGCGTCGCGGCCGTTCGACAAGGACCGCGACGGGTTCGTGTTCGGCGAGGCCGGGGCGATGATGATCATCGAGACCGAGGAGCACGCGAAGGCCCGCGGTGCCACACCGCTGGCCCGGCTGATGGGTGCGGGGATCACCTCCGACGCCTTCCACATGGTGGCGCCGGCGCCTGACGGCCTGCGCGCCGGCCGGGCGATGACCCGGGCGATGGAACTGGCCGGTTTGGAGGCCAAGGACATCGACCATGTCAACGCGCACGGCACCGCCACCCCGATCGGCGACACCGCCGAAGCCAACGCCATCCGGGTGGCCGGTGCGCACAACGCCGCGGTCTACGCGCCGAAATCGGCACTCGGCCATTCCATCGGTGCGGTCGGCGCGCTGGAGTCGATCCTCACGGTGCTCTCGCTGCGTGACGGGGTCATCCCGCCGACGCTGAACTACGAGACACCCGATCCCGAGATCGAACTGGACGTCGTTGCCGGGGAACCGCGTTACGGCGACTTCAAGTACGCGATCAACAACTCGTTCGGGTTCGGCGGACACAATGTCGCCATCGCGTTCGGCCGGTACTGATCTCGGGAAGGACCACTCGCGCGGATGCTGACAACGGGTAACGGTCTCCCGAACGTCGTCGTCACCGGCGTGGCCATGTCGACCGCGCTGGCGACCGACGCTGAGAACACCTGGAAAAAGCTTCTCGATGGACAGTCCGGGATCCGCCTGCTCGACGATCCGTTCGTCGAGGAGTACGACTTGCCGGTTCGCATCGGCGGGCACCTGCTGGAGGATTTCGAGTCCGACCTGGACCGGGTCGAAAAGCGGCGGTGGTCCTACCTGCAGAAGATGGCGGCGGTTATCGGCCGCCGGGTGTGGCAGAACGCCGGTGCACCCGACGGTATCGACACCCGGCGCCTGATGGTCTCCATCGGCACCGGGCTCGGCTCGGCGGAGGAGTTGGTGTTCGCCTACGACGGGATGCGGGCCAAGGGACTTCGGGCGGTGTCTCCGCTCGTGGTGCAGATGTACATGCCCAACGGCGCCGCCGCGGTCGTCGGACTCGATCGCGGGGCCAAGGCCGGTGTGTGCACCTCGATCTCGGCGTGCGCGTCCGGGTCGGAGGCCATCGCCAACGCCTGGCGCAACATCGTCTACGGCGAGGCCGACATCGCCATCTGCGGCGGTGTGGAGACGAAGATCGAGGCGGTGCCCATCGCCGGTTTCGCCCAGATGCGCATCGTGCTCTCCACCAACAACGCCGACCCGGCCGGCGCGTGCCGGCCGTTCGACCGCGACCGCGACGGCTTCGTGTTCGGCGAGGGCGCCGCGATGATGGTGATCGAGACCGAGGAACACGCCAAAGCCCGCGGCGCCAACATCCTGGCGCGCATCATGGGCGCGTCGGTGACCTCCGACGGCTACCACATGGTGGCGCCGGATCCCAACGGCGAGCAGGCCGGTCAGGCCATCACCCGCGCTGTGCAACTAGCCGGACTGCAGCCAGGCGATATCGACCACATCAACGCCCACGCCACCGGAACGTCGGTCGGCGACGTCGCCGAGGGCAAGGCCATCAACAACGCGATGGGCAACCACCGGCCCGCGGTCTACGCACCGAAGTCGGCGCTGGGCCACTCTGTGGGCGCAGTCGGTGCGGTGGAGTCCATCCTCACCGTGATGGCCCTGCGCGAGGGTGTCATCCCGCCGACGCTGAACCTGCGCAATCTCGACCCGGAGATCGACCTCGACGTGGTCGCCGGCGAACCGCGCACCGGTGACTTCCGGTACGCGGTCAACAATTCGTTCGGATTCGGCGGCCACAACGTAGCCATCGCGTTCGGAAAGTACTAGGGCTCGGCCAATTTCAGGACATAGGAGATTCGGTGACGATCATGGCGCCTGAGACGGTCGGCGAATCGCTCGACCCGCGCGACCCACTGTTGCGACTCAAGACCTTCTTCGACGACGACAGCGTCGAGTTGCTGCACGAGCGGGACGGCTCCGGCGTCCTGGCCGCGTCGGGCACCGTCAACGGCGTGCGCACCATCGCGTTCTGCACCGACGGCACCGTCATGGGCGGCGCCATGGGAGTGGAGGGCTGCCAGCACATCGTCAACGCCTATGACCTCGCGATCGCCGAGCAGAGCCCCATCGTCGGCATCTGGCATTCCGGCGGGGCCCGACTGGCCGAGGGCGTCCGCGCGCTGCACGCCGTCGGCCTGGTCTTCGAGGCGATGATCCGGGCGTCCGGGCACATTCCGCAGATCTCGGTGGTGGTCGGCTTCGCCGCGGGCGGCGCCGCCTACGGGCCTGCGCTCACCGACGTCGTCATCATGGCCCCGGAGGGCCGGGTGTTCGTCACCGGACCGGACATCGTGCGCAGCGTCACCGGCGAGGACGTCGACATGGAGTCCCTCGGCGGCCCCGAGACGCACCACAAGAAGTCCGGTGTGTGCCACATCGTCGCCGACGACGAAGCCGACGCCTATACCCGCGGGCGCCGGCTGGTCGGATACTTCTGCCAGCAGGGCCACTTCGATCGCGCCAAGGCCGAATCCGGCGACGTCGACCTGCACGCGCTGCTGCCCGACTCGTCCCGCCGCGCCTACGACGTGCACCCGATCGTCGAGGCGCTGCTGGACTCCGATGCGCCGTTCGAGGAGTTCCAATCCAAGTGGGCGCCGTCGATGGTGGTCGGGCTCGGACGCCTCGCCGGGCGCACGGTGGGTGTGCTGGCCAACAATCCGCTGCGACTGGGCGGCTGCCTGAACTCCGAAAGCGCCGAGAAGGCAGCACGATTCGTGCGGCTGTGCGACGCGTTCGGCATCCCACTGGTGGTCGTGGTCGACGTGCCGGGCTACCTGCCCGGTGTCGATCAGGAGTGGGGCGGCGTGGTACGCCGCGGCGCCAAACTGCTGCACGCCTTCGGCGAGTCATCGGTGCCCCGCGTCACACTGGTGACCCGCAAGATCTACGGCGGCGCCTACATCGCGATGAACTCGCGTTCACTGGGCGCGACGAAGGTGTTCGCATGGCCCGACGCCGAAGTCGCGGTGATGGGCGCCAAGGCCGCCGTCGGCATCCTGCACAAGAAGACACTCGCCGCGGCAGCGGATCATGAGCGCGAGGCCCTGCACGAGGAACTGGCCGCCGAGCACGAGAAGATCGCCGGCGGCGTGGACAGCGCCATCGACATCGGGGTTGTGGACGAGAAGATCGACCCCGCACACACCCGCAGCAAGCTCACCCAGGCACTCGCCGAGGCGCAGCACCGGCGCGGCCAACACAAAAACATCCCGCTGTAGTCAGCGAGCTGTAGCCAGTAGCTCCTCCGCGGCGGGCAGAGCCCGTTCCCGGTCGGCGTCGACCAGGCCGATCCGGGTGCGGCGATCGAGAATGTCGCCCGTGTCCAGCGCACCCTCGTGGGTGACGGCGAACTCGAATTCCGCACGGGTGACGTCGATGCCGTCGGCCACCGGATCGACCGGTCGTTCGCAGCGCGCCGAGGCGATGACATTCGGCGACTCCGCACCGTAACGCTCCAGCAGCGAGCCCGGTATCTCACCGACGGTCCGCAGCGTCGCAACGGGATTCGCCGGCGCGCCCACCAGTGGGAGGTTGCGGGTACGGCACTCGCCGCCACGGAGTCCCCGAGTGGGCAGCGCGCGATCCAGCACGTCCTGCGCCATCAGCCGGTACTCGGTGAGTTTCCCGCCGACCACGCTGAACAGTCCGCTACCGGACTCCACCACTGCATGGTCACGGGACAGATCCGACGTCCTGCCCTGGGCCTCGATCAGCGGCCGCAGTCCGGCGTACGCCCCGGTGACGTCGGCAGGAGTAAGAGCGGTCTGCAGCGCGGTGTTCGCCACGTCGAGAAGGAAGGTGACCTCAGCCTCCGTCGGCTCCGGCACGTCGGGGATCGGACCAGGCGCCTCCTCGTCGGTGAGGCCCAGATAGATCCGGCCCAGCTGTGCCGGCAGCGCGAAGACGAAGCGGTTGGTCTCCCCCGGGATCGGAATCGTCAGCGCCGCAGTGGGATTGCCGAACGTGGCGGCGTCGAGTACCAGGTGCGTGCCGCGGCTCGGCCGCAGCCTGATCGACGAATCCACCTCCGCAGCCCACACCCCCGTCGCATTGATCACCAGCCGCGCCGCGATGTCGAGTGACTCCCCGCTGAGCTCGTCGGTGAGGCGCACCGACGACCCGGTGGCCGCCGACGCGCGCACGCGGGTGAGGATCCGGGCCCCGTGCTGGGCGGCGGTGCGCGCGACGGCGACCACCAGTCGCGCGTCGTCGATCAGCTGACCGTCGTAGGCCAGCAGGGCGCCGTCGAGGCCGTCACGCCGGATGGTGGGCGCCAGTGCGATCGCGTCGGCCGCGCTGATCCGCCGCGGGTGCGGCAGAACCGAGGATCTCGTGCCGGCCAGCGCACGCAGTGCGTCGCCAGCCAGAAAACCAACCCGCACCAGGGCGCGTTGCGCGGTGCTCATCTCCGGCAGCAGCGGCACCAGTTGCGCCATCGCGTGCGCCAGATGCGGTGCGGTCCTGGTCATCAGGATGCCGCGCTCCACCGAACTGCGCCGCGCGATACCGACGTTCCCGCTGGCCAGGTAGCGCAGGCCGCCGTGAACGAGCTTGGAACTCCACCGGCTGGTGCCGAAGGCGAGGTCATGGGAGTCCACCATCACCACCGACAGGCCGCGGCTGGCGGCGTCCAGCGCGATACCGGTTCCGGTGATTCCACCGCCGATGACCACGACGTCGACGGCCGGCGCGTCACCGAGGCCGGCCAGTTCGGCGCTGCGCCGGGCGGCGTTGAGAGCGGTCGGATGGCTCATGACGTGTAATACCGTAACCGGCGTGGCTGATTCTGATCTCAATCTGCGCCCCCCGATGGCCTGGAACGCCTGGGGCGACCCGGATCTGGCCAAGCCACTCTCCGCGGGGATCCGCTCACTGCTGGAGCAGGCACTCGGCATCACCGGTGCGGGGGCCCCGCCTCCCGGGATCGACGAGGTGCGGCTGACGCCTTCGGCGTTGAGCGTCGAGCACCGCGCCGGGCTGGCGGCGATCGTCGGAGAGCGCCATCTGCGCACCGATGACCGCGACCGATTGCTGCATGCGGGCGGTAAGTCCACCCCGGATCTGCTGCGTCGCCGCAACGTGCAGCAGGACGCGCCCGACGCCGTTCTGCTGCCGGGCACCGACGACGAGGTGGCCGCGATCCTCGACTACTGCTCGCGGCAGCGCATAGCGGTGGTGCCGTTCGGCGGCGGCACCAGCGTGGTGGGCGGGCTCGATCCGATCCGCGGCGATTTCGGTGCCGTCGTCACGCTCGATCTGCGGCGCTTCGACGCACTGCACTGGCTCGACGAGGTCTCCGGTGAGGCCGAACTCGGCGCGGGCCTGCCCGGTCCCGAAGCAGAGCGACTGCTGGGCGAGCGGGGCTTCTCTCTCGGCCACTTCCCGCAGAGCTTCCGCTTCGCCACCCTCGGCGGATTCGCCGCGACCCGCTCCTCCGGCCAGAACTCCGCCGGCTACGGCCGCTTCAACGACATGCTGCGCGGCATGCGGGTGATAACACCCGCCGGTGTGCTCGACGTCGGCCGCGCACCGGCGTCGGCGGCCGGACCGGACCTTCGCGAACTCTTCGCCGGCTCGGAGGGGACGTTCGGGGTGATCACCCGGGTGCGGGTGCGGGTGCATCCCGCTCCGGAGAGCGTGCGTTATGAGGCGTGGTCGTTCCCCGATTTCGCGACCGGGGCGGCCGCGTTGCGCGCGGTGGTGCAGACCGGCACCGGGCCGACGGTGCTGCGCCTGTCCGACGAGGTCGAGACCGGCATCAATCTCGCCACCACGCACAGCATCGGCGAGCAGACCGTCACCGGCGGCTGCCTGGCGATCACGGTGTTCGAGGGCACACCCGCCCACGCCGAGAGCCGGCACGCCGAGACCCGTGCCCTGCTGGAGAAGTGCGGCGGCACCTCACTGGGCGAAGGCCCGGCGAAGGCCTGGGAGCAGGGGCGCTTCGACGCGCCCTATCTGCGCGACTCGCTGCTGTCGGCAGGTGCGCTGTGCGAAACGCTGGAGACTGCGACGACGTGGTCGAACATCCCCGCACTGAAGACGGCGGTCACCGAGGCGCTCACCGCCGGTCTGACCGCCTCGGGCACAGCGGCTTTGGTCATGTGTCACATCTCGCACCTCTACCCAACCGGCGCGTCGCTGTACTTCACCATCGTGGCCGGACAGCGCGGCGATGTCATCCAACAGTGGAACACGGTGAAGGCCACCGCCTGTGACGCCATCGTGGCGCACGGCGGCACCATCACCCACCATCACGCCATCGGCGCCGACCACCGGCCGTGGATGTCCGATGAGGTCGGCGAACTCGGTGTCGCTGTGCTGCGCGCAGTCAAGCAGACGCTCGATCCGGCGGGAATCCTCAACCCGGGCAAGCTGATTCCGTGATCTCCCGCGTCACGGTACTGACCAACCCGATGGCCGGGCACGGCAACGCGCCGCACGCCGCCGAACGTGCGGTGGCGCGGTTCCAGGAAGTCGGTGTCGACGTGATCGAGATCGTCGGCCGCGACGCCGAGCACGCGCGCCTGCTGGTCGACGAGGCGCTGGCGGCCGGCACTGACGCACTGGTGGTCGTCGGCGGCGACGGGGTGATCCGGCTCGCCCTGCAGGCGCTGGCGCGCGGCGACGTCCCGCTCGGTATCGTGCCGGCCGGAACCGGGAACGACCACGCGCGCGAGTACGGCATTCCGGTCGGCGATCCGGCCGCCGCGGTGGACATCATCGCCGCCGGGCGCACCGAGGCGGTCGACCTCGGCCTGATCCGCGGCGACGACGGTACGCAGACCTGGTTCGGCACCATCGCGGCCACCGGGTTCGACTCACTGGTCAGCGACCGCGTCAACCGGATGAGCTGGCCGCACGGCCGGATGCGCTACAACCTGGCGATCATCGCCGAACTGTCGAAGCTGCGGCTGCTGCCGTTCCGGCTGGTGTTCGACGGCGAGCGCGAGGTGGTCACCGAACTGACGCTGGCGGCGTTCGGCGTCACCCGCAGCTACGGCGGCGGGATGCTGATCTGCCCTGACGCCGACCATGCCGACGGTCTGCTGGACGTCACCATGGTGGCCTCGGCGTCACGGCTGAAGCTGATGCGGCTGTTCCCGACCGTCTTCAAGGGCACCCACACCGCGCTCGAGGAGGTCAGCACCGACCGCGCCCGCACCGTGCGGGTGGAGTGCCCCGATATCAACGCCTACGCCGACGGCGATTACGTCTGCCCCCTGCCGGCCGAGATCTCCGCGGTTCCGGGGGCGCTGCGGGTCCTCGTCGGCTGAAATCTGTCGGACCGCTCCGTCATAATCGAAAGTATGTTCGATAGCCTCTTCCGTGAGGTCTCCGATGACGCCGTGATCAGCGCCATCGAGGAGTGCGTGCGCGCCGAGGCGGCGGTGGCAGCGCGCCGGCTGGCCGCCGTGGCCGAACTCGTGCAGCGCCGGTGCGGGGACGACGAACATGCGCACTGGTCCTGCGATGAGTGGGACTTCGCGGCTACCGAGGTGTCGGCCGCCCTGGGCAGCAGCCACGGCCGGGCCTCGGGGCAGATGTATCTCGCGGCGAGCCTGCGCCATCGGCTGCCCCGGGTGGCGGCGCTGTTCCTCGCGGGCAGCCTCAGTGCCCGCGTCGTCTCGGCGATCGCGTGGCGCACCGACCTGGTGCAGGACGCGGAGGCGCTGTCGCTGATCGACGCCGCCATCGCCGAGAGCGCCGGCCGCTGGGCCGCGCTATCGCAGTACAAGCTCGATCAGGCCATCGACGTATGGGTCGACAGGCACGATCCCGGCGCGTTGCGCCGCACCAGGGTCAGCGCGCAGAACCGCGACGTGACGATCGGCGCGCAGAACCACGAGGCGGGGACGGCATCGCTGTGGGGACGGCTCTACGCCACCGACGCCGCTGCGCTCGAACGCAGGCTCACTGTGATGGCGCACGAGGTCTGCGAGGACGATCCGCGCACCATCGGCCAGCGGCGGGCCGACGCCTTGGGAACGCTCGGCGCCGGCGGCGCGAAACTCGCCTGCCAGTGCGGCAATCCCGAGTGCGCGGCCGCGATGGCTGATGCCCGCGCGGCGAGCGTGGTCGTCCACGTGCTGTCCGACACCGCTCCCGCCGGGGCCAAGCCTGCCCCCGACTCAGGTTCGGCAGTCATCGTGGGCGGCGGCGTGGTCCCCACTCCCCTGCTCGCCGAACTGATCAACAACGGTGCGAAGGTCCGGCACCTGCGCAG
This sequence comes from Mycobacterium sp., assembly GCA_018883075.1. Lineage (GTDB taxonomy): Bacteria > Actinomycetota > Actinomycetes > Mycobacteriales > Mycobacteriaceae > Mycobacterium. The sequence goes on along the minus strand of VEQU01000054.1, from coordinate 2,949 downwards.
GCCGAAGGACGGCGCCGAGCCCCAGTACCGGCCGTCCACCGCACTCGACGAGTTCGTCCGCATGCGGGATCTCACCTGCCGATTTCCCAACTGCGACAAGCCCGCCGAGGCCTGCGATATCGATCACGCCATACCGTGGCCGTTCGGTCCGACGCATCCGTCGAGTCTGCGATGCCTCTGCCGTAAACATCACTTGATCAAAACGTTCTTTGGCGGCGAGGGCGGTTGGCGTGATCGCCAGTCATCCGACGGAATCATTGTGTGGACCTCACCCACGGGCCGGACGTACACCACGTACCCGGGAAGCAGGATGCTGTTCTCGCATTGGAACACCGACACAGGGCCGGTGCCCGTGCCCGGCGCCGCCCCGACACGCACGGGTGATCGAGGCCTGATGATGCCGACGCGGCGCCGAACTCGCGCCGCCGACCGCGCCTACCGCATTAGAAGAGAACGTGCGCTCAACGACGCCCGCGTCGCCGAACGGAACAGACCGCCGCCATTCTGAACGGTCGGTTAACCGACCCCACGGCTCAGCCAGCTCACCTCGCCGGCGTCGCCGCCGTCACGATAGGGCTCGAGCGCCTCATCCCACGCCGTTCCCAACACGGTGTCCAGCTCCGCGGCAAGGGTGTCGGCGCCCGCCGACATCAGCGTCCGCAGACGCATCTCGCCGACCATGATGTCGCCGTTCGCACTCATCGCGCCGCTCCACAGACCCAGCTGCGGGGTGTGGCAGAACCGCTGACCGTCCACGCCGGGGCTGGGGTCCTCGGTGACCTCGAAGCGCAGCACCGACCACGACCGCAGGGCGTTCGCCAGCCGCGCCCCGGTGCCGACCGGGCCCACCCAGTTGGTCACGGCGCGCAGTTGCCCAGGCATCGCCGGTTGCGGGGTCCACTTGAGGTTCGCCCCGGCACCCAGGGTCGACGACAACGCCCACTCGACATGCGGGCATACCGCCGCGGGTGAGGCGTGCACGTACACCACGCCTGTCGTCGCATCGGCGAACTGATTCGACGCACGCATAACTCGCTCCTTCGGTTGCACTAGGGACGTCTTCCCCAACGACCTGGTGTTTCCGAAGATGCAGTTGTGCCTACCGTGCCCATTGTGCCCCCTGATACTGCTGTTGCGCTAGTCCCGAGTGAATGCCGTCACTACCGCGTCCGAAACCGCAGGCCAGAGCGATTTGGCCCAGTCGCCGAAATCCCGGTCGGTGAGCACCACCAGGGCCAGGTCAGCCGCCGGATCCACCCAGATGAGGGTGCCGGTCTGGCCGAAATGGCCGTAGGTGGCGGCCGAATTGGCCGCCCCGGTCCAGTGCGGGGCCTTCCCGTCGCGGATCTCGAAGCCCAGACCCCAGTCGTTCGGCCGCTGCACCCCGAATCCGGGCAGCAGCCCGTCCAGGCCCGGAAACTGCACCGAGGTCGCCTCGGCATGCATCTGCGCGGACACCAGTCGGGGGCGCAGCAGCTCGGCGGCGAAGGACGCCAGATCGGCTGTGGTGGACACCGCCCCGTAGCCCGCTGCGGCCGCCCCACCCTCGAGCCGCGAGGCCGTCATGCCCAGTGGTTCGAGGACCGCCTCGCGCAGATACCGGTCGAATCCGATGCCCGACTCCCCCTCGACGGTCTCGGCCAGCACCGCGAAGCCGTAGTTGGAGTAGACCCGCCGGGTGCCCGGTGCGGCGAGCACCTCTGCGGAGTGCATGGCCAGTCCCGAGGTGTGTGCCAGTAGATGGCGCACCGTCGAGCCGGGCGGGCCGGCCGGGGTGTCAAGGTCGACCACACCCTCCTCGACGGCCACCTGTGCGGCACGCGCCACCAGAGGCTTGGTCACCGACGCCAATCGGTACTCCCATGAGGTGTCGCCACAGGTACTCAGGATTCCGTCGCGGCCGACCACGACCGCGGACGCGTTTGTGACCGGCCAATCGGCGAGCAGGTCCAGAGCACTCATCGGTGCCCAACCTAGCCCGGCTAGGGTCTGAATCCATGAGTCAGACAGTGCGCGGCGTGATCTCCCGCGCGAAGGGCGCCCCGGTGGAACTGGTCGACATCGTGATCCCCGACCCCGGGCCGGGTGAGGTCGTCGTCGCGATCCAAGCCTGCGGCGTATGCCACACCGACCTCACCTACCGCGAGGGCGGCATCAACGACTCCTACCCGTTCCTACTAGGGCATGAGGCCGCCGGGATCGTCGAGACCGTCGGCGAAGGTGTCACCCACGTCGCCCCCGGCGACTTCGTCATCCTCAACTGGCGCGCGGTCTGCGGACAGTGCCGGGCCTGCAAGCGCGGCCGGCCCTGGTACTGCTTCTCGACATTCAACGCCGAGCAGAAGATGACGCTCACCGACGGCACCGAACTCACCCCGGCGCTGGGTATCGGCGCCTTCGCCGACAAGACCCTCGTGCACGAGGGCCAGTGCACCAAGGTCGATCCGGAGGCCGACGCGGCGGTGGCCGGCCTGCTGGGCTGCGGGGTGATGGCCGGACTCGGTGCCGCGGTCAACACCGGTGCGGTGAGCCGCGACGACACCGTGGCCGTGATCGGCTGCGGCGGTGTCGGTGATGCCGCGATCGCCGGCGCGAAACTGGTCGGCGCGCGCACGATCATCGCCGTCGACACCGATGAAACAAAACTCAAGTGGGCGCGCGACTTCGGTGCCACCCACACCGTCAATGCGCGCGACCTCGACGTCATCGAGACCATCCAGGACCTCACCGACGGCAACGGCGCCGACGTTGTGATCGACGCGGTCGGCCGCCCGGAGACATGGAGGCAGGCGTTCTACTCGCGCGATCTCGCCGGAACCGTTGTCCTGGTGGGCGTTCCGACACCGGATATGCGCCTCGATATGCCGCTGGTGGACTTCTTCTCCCGGGGCGGATCCCTGAAGTCGTCCTGGTACGGCGACTGCCTGCCCGAACGCGACTTCCCCACCT
>VEQU01000053.1 GCA_018883075.1 Mycobacterium sp. | reverse complement strand
GTGATGGGGCGGTTGCGCGGAAAGGTTTTCGCAGCCGTAACACGCGGCGCACCTAAGCCGAATGCACCTAAGCCGAGTGCACCTGCGCACCGTCGCTGTAGGTCGCCAGCACCGCGATATCGCGCACCGCGTCCGGATCCTTCTCGTGCGCCAGCGGATCGTCGGCGAGGAGCACGAAATCGGCCGCCTTGCCCGCGGCCAGCGAGCCCACCAGGTCGTCGGCGTGACACATCCAGGCCGCGTCGATGGTGGCACCCTTCAGTGCCTGCGCCACCGTGACCCGCTCGGCGGCGTTGAGCACCTCCCCGCCGTCGGCCATCGTGCGCGCGGCGGCGGTGGCGATGTAGTTCAGCGGCCCGATCGGCGAGACCGAGAAATCGCAATGGAAGCTGGCCCGCAGTCCGGCCTTGACCACCGAGGCGTAGCGGTCCAGAAGGTTCGCGCGCGCCGGTCCGAGGATGTCGTCGCGCATCACCTTGCCCCACAACCGGACGTGGTTCATCAGGAAGCTCGGCGTGACACCCAGCGACGCCATCGCCGCGATGTGTTCGTCGTGCAGCAGCGAGGAGTGCTCGGTGCGGTGCCGCTTGCCGGCATCCCAGGACGGTGTCGCAGCCGCCGCGGCGAAGGCCGCCATCACCATGTCCATGGCGGCGTCACCGTTGGTGTGGCACATGATCGGCCAGCCCGCGGCGACGGTCTTGGCGAAGTTCGCCTCCAGCTGGTCCTGGGTGAAGTTGGCCGCGCCGCGGGTGTCGCGTCCGAGGTAGTTCTCCCGCATGAAGCCGGTGTACCCCTGGTTGGACCCGTCGGACACCCACTTGATGGTCTGGCTGCGCAGCCGGTCGTCTCCGGAGCCGGGGACGAGACCGGCGGCGGTGAAGTCGTCGAGGTTCTCCCCCCACAGCGACAGCGACCCGCGGATGGCGAAGCCGGGCTGGGCGAAAACCTGGTGCAGCAGATCGACCTCCTTGGTGCCGGCGATCGCTCCGGTGGCCGCCTCGTGCGTATAGGTGACGCCCTGCGTGGCCGCCATGGCGGCGATACCGGTGATGGCCTTGGCCAACACCGCGGGCGTCAGGCTCGGCAGCACCTTCATGAACGGAATCATCGCCGCGCTCTCCGAGACGATGCCGGTGAGCGTGCCGTTGCGGGCCCCGTAGTCCCCGCCCGGCGGATTCGGCGTCGACGCGGTGACGCCGACGGCGGCGTACGCGGCGGAGTTGACGTAAAAGAAGTGCTGCGAGGCGTTCATCACCACGATCGGCACCTCGGTGGAGATCTGGTCGAGCAGCTGTGCGGTCAGGTCCGGCTGGCCGGGCAGCAGACTCGGATCGAACAGCTGCCCGATGACGGCCTGCCCGGCCGGCGCTTTCGCGGCGGCGGCCTTCAGCGCCGCCAGCACCGCATCCAAGGTCTTGTTGGCGTACGGCGAACAGTCCACCCCGTCGAACACCAGCGCCGAGGACATCAGATGCAGGTGCGGCTCGACGAAGCCGGGCATGATCACACCGCTGGTGTGCTCAAGGGTTGTGGTGGCGGGGCCGACGAAACCCTCGACGTCCGCCCGGGAGCCGACGGCGAGGATGCGCCCGGCGGCCACGGCCATCGCCTCGGCTCGCGGCTGCGCCGGGTCCATGGTCAGCAGTGACCCGGTGACCAGGAGATCCGCGGTGGCGGCACGCTCCACTCGGCGCGGGTGCGCCGTGCGGTCTGCGGGTGCGACGCTGTCCACCGACACCCGCGCGGCGTTGGCGGGGTGCGGCGCACAGCAGTCGGCGGCGTGCGGGGTGTGGGTCATGGCTGCCTCCGGTTCATGAGGTCCCCATGCTGGCACACCGTCACGCCCGCGGAGGGCTTCTCCGCGAGCGCCGACGCCGAACGATCATCAGCCCGTACAGCACGGCGTTGATCGCCAGCAGCACACCGGCCACCGCCCACTGCGCCTCGCGGGTGAGCCCGGCCGGGTAGATCAGCCCGCCGAGATAGTGGTCGATGAACCCGCCGCTGTATCCGCTCTGCCCGGCCGCGCGGCGCAGCGAGTTCTCCAGCGGTGTCAGCGGGCAGATGCCGCCGGAGACCTCGATCCACACTCCCCACGCCAGCGCCGGCAGGTGCAGCACGAGTAGCCGCGGCCACCGCCACACCGCCAGCGCACCGAACGCCGCCCAGACGATGAACAGCCCGTGCACCACCAGCACACCGTCGGCCAGCACCGCGGGGCTCATCGTGCCGTCCGCACCAGACTCCACCCCACCAGCGTGCCGAGCGCGATGGAGGCGATCGCCGCGGCGGCGACGCTGATGCTCGCGGTGCCGACGTAATCGCCCGACGGCGCGCGGCTCAACGACATGAACGTCAACTGTCCCGGCACCAGTGACCAGAACGCCGCCAGCGCCAGCACGCCCGCCGGCGGGGCGCTGCGGATCCGGGACGCCAGCAGTGCGAACGGGATCGCCACCACTGCGGCGACGAAGCCGGAGTGCGCCGAGTTCAGCACCAGGCCGGCCAGGTTCTGCATCAGCACCGCCACCGCGATCGTCAGCAGCAGCCAGGGCAGCGACCCGCGCGGCGCCGAGAGGTACAGATACAGCCCGACGGCGATCACCGCGATCGACGCGTACACCGACCAGCCGCCCATGGCCGCCGACGGAACCTGTTGGGGCACATCGCCGGCGATCCGCACACCGATCACCACGCCGTACACCAGCAGCCCCAGCTGCGCCACCGCGTAGACCGTGCGGCTGGCACCCGAGACGATCCGCCCGCCGGCCAGTTCCATCGCACCGATCACCAGCGCCATACCGGGCAGGGTGGCGATCAGCGCGGGGCTGATCACCCGCAGCAGTCCGTCGTGGGCGACGTCGGCGACGAACCAGGTGGCCAGCAGGGTGACCGTCAGCGCCGACAGCGTCGGCAGAATCGGCGCGAGGCTGGGAATCGGCCCGCTGATCGCGACGATCAGTCCCACCACCAGGCCGAGGAACAGGTGCGGCAGCACGGCGTTCCAGGACGGCTGGATCATCAGCCCGAACCCCACGGTGGTCACCGCGTACCCCGCCGTGGTGAGCACGGCACCGAACCGGCGCGGCGCGGTGCGCGCGGACGCGATGGCGGACACGGCGTCGGCCGGTGCGATCGCCCCCGCTTCGGCCAGCGCGGCGATCTCGTCGATGCGGCCGGCCATGTCCAGCCGGCCGGAGGGCTGCACCGAGGCGTCCATCTCGTGGAACTGCGAGCCGATCTGGATCAGCAGCATGGTGGGCAGCACCGCCACCTCGACCGGTGCCGTGGTGTAGCGCGCGGCGATCTCGCGCAGCCGCTGTTCGACCAGCTGCACCGGCTCGGAGGTCTCGATCAGGGCGACCCCGACCGCGCGCAGCATCGCGGCGACCTCCGCCGGGTCGTAGTGGTCCGGCGGGGCAAGTGCGGCGGGGACGGGCTTGCGGAGTCGGTCGGTGATCCAGCTGCTGACGGCCATGCCGCCATCATTGCCTCAGTTGAGCGGGATGTCGTTGCCGGTCTTGGATTCCTGGTACTGCTCGGACAGCGCGGCGTAGCGCGCCCGGATCCGTCGCTGCTGATAGTCCAGTTCGGCCCGCACCGGTTCCGCCTCGGCGGCGATCAGATCGGGGATCGCGTACGCCGTCCAATAGGCGTTGCTGTGCCGGTAGCCGCCGGGTTCCAGGCCGAACACCTCGTGCAGGATCCGCAGGTCGTGCGGGATCGCGAAACTGTCCCGCGAATCGGTGTGGCTGAACAGGTAGTAGAAGTTGTCGAACCCGGCCCAGGTGATCGCCGACATGCACAGCGAGCAGGGCTCGTGGGTGCACAGGAAGATCAGCTCCCGGGTGTCGTGCGGCCCGGGCATCTCGTAGAACCGGTTGAGCGTCGCCACCTCGCCGTGCAGCAACGGGTTGGCGGTCTCGTCGTTGGTGCCGGCGATCACCAGCGACAGATCCGACTTCCGCAGGATCGCGGCGCCGAACACCTTGTTGCCGGCCGCCACCCCGCGTGTGGTCAGCGGAAGGATGTCGTTGTCGATCACGTCGAGCAAGCGCCCGGCGATGGTGGAGGCGCTCATCGTTAGGGAGTATAGGGACCAGCCGAATGAACGGCTGTGTCGACGAACGTGAGGTGCAGCGTGGTCACCGAGTCCATCCAACAGGTGCCCGACCAGGGGGCGGCGATGCTGATCATCGGTCAGCGGATCCGTCCCGGCCGCGAGCAGCAGTACCGGGCCTGGCAGCAGCGGGTCATCGACGCGGCGTCACAGTACCCGGGCTACCGCGGCGCCGAGGTCAAAGAGCCCAACGACGTTCAGCCCGACTGGGTGATCGTCTACCGGTTCGACTCGGTTCCCACCGTGCAGAACTGGCTCAACAGCGCAACCCGGCAGGGCCTGCTCAACGAGGCGGCGGATCTGTTCGACGGGCCGGGCACCCGGCAGGTGATCTCGCAGAGCAACGAGATCAGCGATCCGCTGGTGACGGTGATGGTGACCAACCGGGTCGCCGCCGACCAGGAGCAGGCGTTTTTGGCCTGGCGGGCCTCGATGGCCGAGGCCGAGAGCCGCTATCCGGGATTCCGCGGCTCGGAGGTGTTCCGGCCCATCACCGGACTGCAGGACGAGTGGACCACCGTCTACCGGTTCGACACCGCCGAGCACCTCGATGCGTGGATGACCTCCCCCGAGCGCCGGAAACTGCTGTCCGAGGGCGGATTCGGCGATTTCACTCTGCGCACCATCGACCAGTCGTTCGGCAACTGGTTCGCCTTCGAGGGCACCGGCTCGCGGCCGCCGTCGGATTTCAAGTCCTCGATCGCGGTCTGGCTGGGCCTGTATCCCACGGTGGTGCTTCTGACGATGCTCGGCGCCGGACTGCACATGCCGTTCTGGCTGGGGATGCTGGTGGGCAACCTGGTGTCGAGCCTGGTGATGAGCTACCTGATCATGCCGCACTACGTGAACCGGATCCTGCGCTGGTGGCTGGCACCGTCACCGTCGGCACCCCAGCCGGCGACCGATATCAAGGGCCTGCTTCTGGTCGTGGCGATCAACGGTGTCTGGGCGGCGGTCTTCTATCTGCTGACAGTCAAGGCCGGAGTGACTAGCTTGTGACCATGGCTGCAGACGTCGTCTTCGTCAACGCGAAATTCACCACCCTGGACGCCGAGGACTCCCAGGCCGAGGCGGTGGCCGTCACCGGCGGCCGGTTCAGCGCCGTGGGAACCCGGGCCGATGTCGAGAAACTCGCCGGCCCGAAGGCCACCGTCGTCGACCTCAAGGGCGCCCGCGTGGTCCCGGGCCTCATCGATGCGCACTGCCACCCCATCGAGACGCTGTGGATGAAGGACGACTGGGTCGACGCCCGCTTCCCCGGCACCGATTCGGTGGCGGCCACGGTGAAGAAAATCGGCGAGCGGGCCAAGAAGACGAAGAAGGGCGACTGGATCTTCGTCGCGTGCGTGTCCGCCTCGGAGAACAAGTTCAAGGAGAAGCGTCTGCCCACCCGCGCCGAGATGGACGGCGCCGCGCCCGACAATCCGGTGATCCTCGGCAACGGCACCCATATGGCGATCGTCAACTCCGCGGCGCTGACGGCACTGGCCATCAAGAAGGGCCAGACCAAACTGCCCAAGGGCGGCACCGTGCTGCTCGACGACGACGGCGAGCCCACCGGGGTGATCACCGACGGCTTCGCCGACATCCCCAGCGCACCGCAGCCCAGCGAGGTCGCCGGCTACATCTCGAAGGGCATCCCGGAGTTCTGGAACGCCCACGGGTACACCTCCGTGCTGGCCATCACCCCGCACCAGGTGGTGCCCGCCCTGCAGGCGGTCAGCGCCACCCTGGCCCAGCCGAACCTGCGCTACTCGGTGTCGGTGTGGGCGGCCCCGGACGGCAAGGGTTTCCCGGACACGCTGACCGACTTCGAGATGCCGGCGAAGGCCGACCCGGACTACTTCAAGTTCGTCGGCATCAAGGCCTGGGTCGACGGCGAGAACGACTGCCGGACCGGCTACATGTATCAGCCCTACCTCGGCCATCTGGACATCGACCCGCCGGGTGGACGGGGAACACTCGTCACCCCGCAGGACGACGCCAACGCCTTCGCCGACCTGGCGCACTCGAACAACCGGATCGCCATGCTGCACTGCTCGGGCGACGCCGCCGTCGACATCGGCCTGGGCGCCTACGAACACTCCGCCACAACCGGCAAGAAACCCGACACCATCCGGCGCATCGAGCACTTCGGCATGTTCCAGCTGACCGACTCCCAGATCGAGCGGGCGAAGAAGCTCATCCCCCACGGGCTGCGGATCTCGGTGCAGCCGATCTGGCTGACCGAACTGGTCAAGGCCGACAACGAGAACATGGGCCCGGAGCGCACCAAGACCGGCTTCAAGTTCAAGACCCTGATCGAGGCCGGCCTGGAACCGGCGGCCAGCACCGATATGACCGGGATCTATCTGGGCAACGTCGAGCCGTTCATCGCCATGCAGGCCATGGTCACCCGCGGATCCGACGCCGGGGTGTTCGAGCCGCAGGAGGCCATCCCGGTGCTCGACGCGTTGCGGATGTTCACCATCTGGCCGGCCAGGGCGATCGGCGAGGCCGAGCATCGCGGCAGCATCGAGGTCGGCAAGCTCGCCGATATGACCGTGCTCACCGATGATCTGCTGTCGGTGACCCCGGAGACGATTCACACCGTCGCGGCCGCGCAGACCATCGTCGGCGGCCGCGTGGTGTACTCGCGGGACTGAAGCGCCCTAGCGCTGCCCGTCCTCGCAGGACAGCGCCGACAGCAGGTTCAGCAGTTCGTCCTCGCTGAGGATGCCGCGGCGGTAGCAGGCCCGCGCCATATCGCACATCACCGCGACGGTGAAGCGCCGCCGTCCGCTCTTGCCGATGCGGACGGGTTCGATCACCGAACCGTCCGGGTAGGTGAAGACGCCCTCGCGCATCCCCCAGTACACCCACTGGGCCGACTTGCCGAAGAACCGCGCCACCTCACCGGTGCTGTAGAACTTCTCCCCGACGGCGATGTCAGCAGGTGACGGTGACACCGGCGGACACTCGGGCGGCGCAACCATCGCCGGCGCCGCAGCGAGTGCCTGCTCGATCTCCGCCTCCAGCGTCGCAATCCCGGCGCTCGCCACAACCGCGTTATCCAGCAGATCCACCGCCTGCACCTCCGAGCGCAGCGCGAAATCCACCGGGTTGAAACCGCCGTCGGTGGTACACGGCTCGAGATCGCGGCCCATCAGCATGTTGAGCCCGTGGCGCTGCAGCACCAGGCTGATCCGCCGGACGTGCTGCTCGCGGACGAAGTCCGGGAACGGGAACGGCACCCACACGTTGGTGCGGCTGGCGATGGCCCGGCTCAGCGCGCCCACCACGGCCTCCACATCGCCGAGGTCCTCGTTCGACGCCGCCTCGCCGGGGTCGAAGCTGTACACCTCGGCGATCACCGCCCCCTGATCGGCCGCCTTCTCGGCGAGATCCTCGCGCTCCACGGTCTCGCGATCCCCCAGCACGATCACCGCGTAACCGGTGTTGACCGAATGTGTCATGTGCGCCCCCCTTTTTTCGCTGTCCCCGGCCCGAAAGCCCTGCCGAGCACAAGGATATCGGCGGGTACCGACAGAAATCGGTCCCGGAAACCAGGGCGCAGACCCCCTACGGGGCGGGCGGCGGCTCCACCAAGGCCGTGGCCTCGAGCCGGTTGGAGGCGGCGTAACTGGCGGTCGGCCCGACGACGAAGCCCACCTGATCGCGACTGTTGAGGCAGGCGACCACGCCGGCGTCGTCCACCCCGCAACTCACCTGCCGGTAGGTCAGCCGGGTGTTCGGCGGCAGCGGCCGCACCGGCCCGGCGTCGGCGTACTTCAGACCGTCGACGACGGCGAACTCCGGCAGGCCGACCGGCCCGCCGCTGATCAGATTCGCCCCGCCCGGCGCACCCGGCAGCGGGCCGGCGCAGCCGTACTCGCCCTTGAGGGTGTCGAGGATGCACACCACCCCGGGCGGGCCGGCGAAGCCGAACCACTTGCCGGAGTTGACGGTGTAGTCCGCGGGATTCACCGGCATGTTGGAGAACACATCGGGAATCGGCGGTGCGACGTCGGGATCGGCGGAGGCCGGGACCGCGAGACCAACAGTCGCCGCCACAATGACCGAAGTGACGAGCAGGTTCCTGCGCATCAACTCACTGTACTTATACGGCGACCGGCAGCCACCACGCCGAGGATCCCGGCACGTACTCGCTGCCGGCGGCCCTCGGCGCCACGGCTGCGCCGGGGTTGGCCAGCACCGCGAAGCCTGCGCCCACCCGGATCACCAGCGTGGCCGCCAGTCCGGCCACCTGGCCGAGGATGGCGCCGAAGATGTTGTCACCGAGCAGCGACCCGATGCCCGCGCCGAGCGCGAAGCCGACGGCGTTCTGCAGCTCGCCGTTGGTCAGCACGGTCGCGACGAGGGTGTCGACCAGCGCGCTGCTCGGCAGCCCGCTGAGGACGTCGACGGCCACATCACCGATCACCGAACCGACCACCGGGTTGGCCAGCAGTGCGGTCACCGCGACGGAGGTCACCTGGCTGGCCACCGAGGCGAACCCGGCGGCGCCGGAGTCGGCCAGCAGCGAGTTGACGGCAGCACCCGCGGCGGTGCCGAACGCCTCGCGGATGTCGGCGTCGCCCAGGACGGTGTTCACCGACCCGGAGATCGCGGTGCCCAGTGAACCTGCGAGCGCCGGATCGGCCTGCACCGCGGCCAGCACGGTCTGCAGCGCGGACTGCGGGTCGGCACCGGCGAGCACCTGGCTGACGACTCCGGTCAGCAGGGTGCCGACGCCCGGTGCGCCCAGCAGGTCGGTGAGCGCGGGGGCCAGTACGCCGGCCAGGTTGTCACCGAGCGGGGCCAGCAGGGCGGCCACATCGTCGCCCAGCGTCGCGCCGAGCGTTTCGGTGATCACGTCCCTGAAGGCCGGGTCGCTGGTCAGCTGGGTGATCAGCGTGGTGACGGTGCCGCCCAGTTCTGCGCCGTTCAGCGAGGCGAGCGCGGTGCCGATGGTCGCGGACAGCGCCGAGGTGATCGCGGCGTTGGACTGCAGTGCGCCCAGTGCGCTCTGCAGAGCCGCCGAAGTGGATGTGCCGCCCAGCACGGCGGTGGCGAACTGCGCGGCGGTGTCGGTGAGCGCGGTGCTCACACCGGCTGCGCCGAGGAACCCGCCGACGGCGGTGCCGGCCACCGAGGCCAGCGCGGCGGCGGACGTCGGATCAGAAAGCAGACCGACGATCGAGGCCACCGTGCTGTTGCCGCTGAATCCGGACAGCACCGAGGTGATCTGCGACCACGCCACCGGATCGGCGACGAGCTGGGTGATCAGTCCGCTGACGGCACCGCTGAGGGCTTGGCGCACAACGGGATCGCTCAGCAGCGCTGTGTCGACGGTGTCGAAGGCGGCGGTGACGGTGGCGCCCAGCGCCGCGCGCAACGCCGGGTTGGACAGCAGCGACGGCAGCACGCTGTTCAGCCCGCTCGACACACTCGAGCCGCCCCACGCCGAGGTGATGACCTGACCGGCCGCGCCGCTGAGCGCGTCGACCACGCCGGGCTGGCCGAGGAATGTGGTCAGCGTCGTGCCGGCGACCGCTCCGAGTCCGCCGCCGAGTGCGGGGATCAGGCCGGCCACCGCATCACCGATCGCCGACGCGGCGCCGCTGCCGAGCTGCGGGGCCAGCCAGCCGCCGATCAGATCGCCCACGTACGGCGCGACCGACGGGTCGGCGGCCAGCGCGGTGATCGCGGTACCCAGCGCACCGCCGAGGGCCTGCTGCACGGCCGCGGTGCCGAGCAGCGCGGGCACGCCGCTCAGAGCGGGCGCGCCGAGCTGGCTGTCGACGAGGCGCAACAGTGTGGTGTTGCCCCGCCACAGGTCGTAGAGAAGCTGCGAGTCGGTGACGCCCGCGCCCGGCAGGGTGCGCAGGTAGGCGTCGGCTGCGGCGCGCACCGCCGCGTTGCCCGCGCCCCCGAAGACGTTCTGCAGCACACCGGCCGCCGCGCTGCCCACCGCGGAACTGACCGCCGGCGGCAGGCCGAGATCGGCCACACCGCTGGCGACATAGCTCGCGACGAACGCCAGCACGGTCGGGTCGGTGGCGATCTGATTGATCTGCGGGGCGACGGTGCCGTTGGTGATCCAGTTCTGCAGGCCGCCGGCGATGTACGGCGCCAGCGTTCCCGCGATGGGGGTGAGGTCGCGGGCGTCGGCGTAGATCAGGTTCTGCGCGCCGCTGACCAGTGACGCGGACTGCTGGGCGAGCAGCCACTGCTGCACCTGGCTGTCCGGGATGCCGGCCAAGAAACTCTGGAACGCCGAGTACGACGCCTGCGCCGCGCTCCACGCCGCGGGATCGGCGGCGGCGATGCGGGAGGTGACGTCCTCATACGAAGCCGCCGGGGCGGCGACGGCCGCACTCGCCAGCGGTTCGCGCCGGCTCACGGCCACGCCCGCCCACTCCAGCGGAGCGGTCGCGGGGCCGGCCGGATCTGTGGTGCCGCCGCCGAGGACGGTGAGAACGGCGTTGACACCGCTGATCTCGGGCACCCGCGTCGCGGTCGCGGTGGCCTCGACGACGCGGGTGGCGCCGCGCTTGCCCAGCGAGGCCGACGGGCGCACGGGAGCGACGGAGTCGGTCGACACCGATGCCGATGCCGGGGCCGGCGAATCGGTCGAGGAGCGGTCCGCAAATCCGTCGCGGGCTGCGGCGCGCTTGCGCGGCGAGGCCGACGGCCCGGTGTCGACGGCCTTCGAGGCCGCGCCGTCACGGCCGCTGTCGGCCTCGGTGTCGGCCGATGCCACGGCCGGAAGCGCAAAAATCGCTCCACCAATGCCCAGGGCGACGGCCAGCGCCCCGACACGGCCTACGTAATCCCGACCCGACACAGCCCCACCGCTTTCATCCAAAGAACTGACGGATGTGAAGTATTCCACACCTCTGGCTAACTTCGAAACCGCCAATCGGCTAACTCCCGAACGCCTCGCCAGCAGCCTGCGGGCCGGACAGGGCTACGCTATGCGGCGTGAAACTCCTGCTCGGCGCCGGTGTGTGCGCCGCCCTGGCCGGCGGCGCCCTGTGCGCGACGGCCGCACCCGCGCTGGCCTGCCCCGCCGGGACGGTGCCCAGCGATTTCCCCGGTGTGTGCGAAGCCGGCGCACCCGGCGGCCCGATGACGGCGGACGGGCCGATGCCGGCCGACGGATCCATGCCGGTCAGCGGCGGCGGGGCGGTACTGGGCGGCGGGCCGGAGGAGTTGCCGTCGGTGGACGGCGTGCCGTGCACACCCCAGAAGATCGGCACCTGCCTCGGTTTGATGGAAAGCCAGGGCTAGAGCAGCGGCCGTGGAGTCCGGGCTGTCGCGCCGACGCGGCCGGGTGGTGTTCGGCACCGCCGCGGCGTTCGTCTTCTTCCAGATGGTCCTGCAGACCTTCCCCAGCGTGATGCGCGAGGGCCTGGTCGTCGATCTGTCCCTCAACGAAACCGGGTTCGGCGGCCTGTCGTCGAGTTTCTACTACCCGTACATCCTGCTGCAGATCCCGGCGGGCATCATGGTGGCGCGCTTCGGTGCGCGCTCGGTGCTCATCTCCGGGGCGCTGCTGTGCACCATCGCGTCGTTCCTGTTCGCGATGTCGCAGAACGCCGAGTACGCCGAGGCGACCCGCATTCTGATGGGCCTGGGCGCCGCACCCACCGTGGTGTGCGCGATGACCCTTGCGGCGCAGTGGTTTCCGGCCCGGCTCTTTCCGCTGCTGGCCGCACTGACCGAGATGGCCGGCATGACCGGCGGTGCGATCGGCCAGGAGACCCTCGGCTTCATCGTCGAACGGGCGGGCTGGCGGGCCGGCATGCTCACCTGCGGTGTGGTCTCGGCGGTCCTGCTGGTTGGGATCATCGTGTTCGTCCGCAACCGCACCGTCGCCCGCGGCGACGACGCGCACTGGCCCGGTGTCGCAGAGATGAAGCGGCTGCTGTTCTCCGGGCGGATCGTCGCGAGCAGCGCGGCCGGCGGACTGGTCGCCTCGGCCGGGGTGGCCTTCGGAATGCTCTGGGGCGTCTCGTATTTCCAGGAGTATCACGGCCTGGGCCTGGCGGCAGCGTCGGTGAGCGCGTCGTTCTACTTCTGGGGTTGCCTGCCCGGCATGTTCGGCTTCGCGTGGTTGTGCTCGCACGTCGGCCGGCCGGCGCTGCTGCTGGCGCTGGGAGCGGTGGGCACCGCGGTGACCATGGCCATGATCCTGTTCGTGCTGGAGGGTCAGGCGGCACTGAGCGCGGCGATGTTCGTTCTGGGACTGTGTAATTCGTCCTACGTGCTGGCCTTCTCGATCGTCAAGGAACTGGCGCCCACACACCTCTCCGGTGTGGCGATGGGGATGACCAACATGATGATCATGGGCATCGGCGGGCTGGCCTTCCAGCCGCTGATCGGGGTGCTCGCCCACGCCCGCGGGGAGGGTGTGCCCGGCGCGGCACCGCTGAGCATCATCATCGCCGCACAGGCGCTGGCGCTGGCGACGCTGGCCGTAGGCGCAACCCTGCGCCGCGCACCGGCGACCGGGTCCATAATGCAGCCATGACCGATCTGCACGCCGCCGCCACCGCCGTGATGTCCGGCGCCGACGCGATCCGCTCCTGGCAGGAGGATTTCTACCGGGACCTGCACCAGCACCCGGAACTGTCGCATCAGGAGCACCGCACCGCCGCCGCGGTGGCCGATCGGCTGACCGCGTCCGGATACGACGTGAGCACCGGCGTCGGCGGCACCGGAGTGGTGGGTGTGCTGCGCAACGGCGACGGCCCGACGGTGCTGTTACGCGCCGACATGGATGCGCTGCCGGTCAAGGAGGACACCGGCCTGCCCTACGCCAGCACCGAGGTGGCCACACCGGTGGGCTCGGACACCGAGGGCCCGGTGATGCACGCCTGCGGCCACGACGTACACACCGCGTGCCTGGCCGGGGCGGCCCAACTGCTGGCCGAGGGCCAGAAGCATTGGCGCGGAACGCTGATCACCGTGTTCCAGCCCGCCGAGGAGACCATCAACGGGGCGCGCGGCATGGTGGCCGACGGCCTGGCGACCATCACCGGCCCGGTGGACGTCGCACTCGGCCAGCACGTCGCGCCGCTGCCCGCCGGCAAACTGGCCACCATCCCCGGCCCGGCGATGGCCGGGGCGCTGTCGATGAGGGTGACGGTGTACGGCCGCGGCGGTCACGCGTCGATGCCGAACACCACGGTCGATCCGGTGGTGCTCGCCGCCGCGATCGTGATGCGCCTGCAGACCGTCGTCTCCCGCGAGGTCGAGGCCAGCCAGCCCGCGGTGCTCACGGTCGGCAGCGTGCAGGCCGGCACCAAGGCCAACATCATCGCCGACCACGCCGAGCTGCTGCTCAACATGCGCTACTACAGCACCGACGTCCGCGAGACCATGGTCGCTGCGGTCACACGCATCGTCACCGCGGAGTGCGCGGCGTCCGGTTCGCCGCGCGACCCGGAGTTCGACATCTACGAGGAAGCACCGCTGACCGACAACGACACCGCGGTGACGTCACGGGTCACCGACGCGTTCACCACCGCGCTGGGCAAGGACGTGATGATCACGCCACCGGTGGTGACCGGCAGCGAGGACTTCCCCGACCTCGCCGGCGGCGTGCAGGCGCCGTACAGCTTCTGGCTGCTCGGCGGTACCGACCCGGAGACCTTCGGCAAGGCCGCCGCCGCGGGCACCATCGCCACCGACATCCCGGTCAACCACTCCCCCCGCTTCGCCCCGGTGATCCAGCCGACCCTGCACAACGGCACCGCCGCACTGGTGACCGCGGCGCTGGCCTGGCTGGCACCGGAATAATCCGGTCGGCGGCCACGTCACTACTCTTATGGGGGATTTCCGGCGGGGGATGCTGGCGGTCGGCGTCGTTGCGCTGGCCGCGGCAGGCCTGGTCGCAGCACCCGCCGCATCAGCCGGTACCTATTTCTTCACCTGCCACCCCGAGTCACTGACCGCGGATTTCGCCGCGCGCGATGCGCTGCCCCAGAACGACCCGCCAGCGGTGCTGTCCGCCACCAGCGACTCCCCCGGCCGGTGGGGTCCGTCGGCCGCCGCCCTGCCACCCGTGGCCGTGCCCGCCGACGCCGGGTGTGACGCCGCCACCTGGAAGCGCGAGCGCATCGTCGCCACCGCGCTGCGCTATCTCAACGAACCGGGCAATCCGCACGCCCTGGCATATCGCCATCACCACATCCCGGCCTGGGATCCGCAGGGAATCGGACCGGGTCTGGACTGCTCCAACTTCACCGCATGGGTCTACAACTACGGCCTGGGCATCACGTTCAGCGGCAACGTGACCAAGCAGTACGCGGGCACCGCCGGCCCGATGGGCGAGTCCATCGGCGCCGACGGCCCGTTCCGCACCGGCGACCTGATGTTCCTGCACCCGAAGGACGACACCGGGCGGGCCTCGCACGTGGCGATCGTCATCGACGACGACTACGTGATCGACAGCCGGTCGGAGGCCAAGGGAGTCGACGGCGTCGCCGTCCGCCCACGGCAGGGTTGGTACCGATCGGCGGTGCTGGGCGGCTGGCGGCCGATTGCCTGACGCGACATCGTCGGCCAAACCCCTTGCCATTCATGATCTTTCGTGGTATAATCAGTATAATCCCCAGCATTCCAACGCCTTGAGCCTTGAGTGGACCTCAGCGGGAATTGATGGCGGAACCTCCAGAAGACGCACGTCCGGGATTGCCTAGTCGGCCATACCGGGGTGTCGTCGACCCTGCATCGAGAAAGGTTCGGCTCATCAACGACCACAACCTGCCCTGCCCGCATCCGCCGCACAGGCATCCCCCGCTCATGGAACTCGCTTTCGCCGGCCTCGGCTGGGTCCTGCGCGCAGCCGATGCCGTCGGCAGCGACCGGTTCACCGAGTCGGTGGCCCGCGCCCACGTCAACATCGGCCGGGCCGGCACCTACGCCAAGACACCGGCCGAGAGACAGGTCCTGGCCGGGATGACGGCCATCCTCGATGCGCTCGACTGCGCCGACGCCGACGCGCGGGAGGTCCTCGGCGAAGCGGCGTCCACCATGCTGTCCGAGATGGTGCCCGACGACCTCGCCGAACTGGAGAGCCTGCCGGCGCCGCCGGAGGAGGGCTGAGCGCACCACCGGGAGACTCGGCGGCGGGGAACTAAGCTTTGCGGCAGATGAGCGACGCCCTTGTTCTCGACTATGTGCGCACCCCGCGCGGCAAAGCCTCCGCGAAGGGTGCGCTGGCCGACCGCACGGCCACCGACCTGCTGATCCACCTCGAGCACGCGCTGGCCGCCCGGACCGGCCTGGACCCGAAGCGGGTGGATGACGTCATCGTGGGCTGCGCCTCCCAGGTCGACGAGCAGGGCGCCGACATCGCCCGCACCTCCGCGCTGCTGGCCGGCTGGGGCGATCATGTCCCGGGTCTGACGATCAACCGGTTCTGCGCCTCGGGTATCGACGCCGTCGCGCACGCCGCGGCCCGGCTGCGCTCCGGGGATCTGGGCCTGGCGGTGGCCGGCGGGGTGGAGTCCGTGTCGCGTGTCCCGCTGTTCGCCGACCGCGGTCCGCTGTGGACCGATCCGGCCACCATCCGCGCGGTGGGTTCGGTACACATGGGCATCGCGGCCGATCTCAACGCGACCATCGAGGGGTTGGGCCGCGATGAGCTGGACGCCTACGGGGTGGAGACCCAGCACAAGGCCGCCGCGGCGTGGGCCGGTGGGGTGTTCGACCGCTCGGTGGTGCCGGTGCCCGCCTCCGGGAACGGCCCGGGACTCGATCACGACGAACTCGTGCGCGGCCAGACCACGCTGGAGGCACTCGCACAGCTGCCGCCGGCGTTCGCGCAACTGGGTGCCGACGGTCAGGACGAGATCGCGCTGAACGCCTACCCCGGTGTCGCAGCCATCGAGCATCTGCACACGGTGGGCACCTCACCCCAGATGGCCGATGCCGCAGCGCTTCTTCTGCTCGGTACGCCCGAGTCCGCCGAGGCGGCCGGGGTGGCGCCACGCGGCCGGATCCTCGCCGCCGCGACCACCGCGGTGAACCCGGTGGTGATGCTGACCGCCGGACAGAGCGCGGTGGTCGAGGTGATCGCCCGGGCCGGCCTGCGCCCGGCTGACATCGACGTGTTCGAGTTCGCCGAGGCGTTCGCCGCGCTGTGCCTGAAGTTCCGCCGCGAGCTCGACGCCGGACCGGAGCGGATGAACCCCAACGGCGGCACCATGGCCATGGGTCACGCC